>CAZOJR010000084.1:0-4250 GCA_964580165.1 uncultured Gaiellales bacterium | reverse complement strand
GCCGATGCACGGTGAAAAGCCACCACTACCTGGTCGAGACTATCAGGAAAAGATGATGCGAGAGCGCGGAGCAAGGCACGGTATGAACGGCGACCATCGCCTCGATACACGTACAGACCGAATGGTGCGTCTGAAACGCCGGCTGCAGCGAATGGAACTGCACCGAAAGCTCCGGCTTGTGTAGGTACTGCGCCAGCGCACAGTTCAGAACGGGCTATCCCGGTCCCGCATGGGACAGTCTCGTAGTCACCCGGGTAGATTTCACGCATGATATCGCGGCCAGCAGAGAACGTAACGACACGGGCGTCGAGGCGCAGAAAAAAGCGGTCTAGCACCGACCGGCCCAGTTCGTAAGCAGCAACACCAACAGGCGTAAGGTGGAAGGTGCCCACTACAGGACTGCGGGTTTCACGCAAAGCAGTGAAGCTGAGCGACGGTGCCAAAGGCTCATGGACATGCACCAGATCGAACCCTGCACCCAGCATGAGCTTTTCCATTCGGGAAGTCACGTCAACCGGTAAGCCCAGATTGGCGACTCCTCCGTTTAATCGCACCGGGAAGCTCGAACCCAAGGGAACGACCGGGATACCCGCCTCGGGCTCCAGAGGACCAACACCCCGGACAGGCAAGAGTAGCCGGTTTGGTTCACCCCCCTCACGATACTCCTTTAGGAGAGTGACCACCTGCCCTCGGGTACGATGGAAGAGCCCTCGCATACGAGCCTCATCTTCCCTCGCGTCGGAGGAGACTACCACTACGGGAAGGTGACCCCGCGCTCTGAGTTCCCTGGCCAGATCAGCCACGTGCTGGTTGACAGCACTAGGCACGCTCCAAGAGAACGGCGTCACTAGAGCTATGTGCAGATCTGTCGCCACGCGGGGTCCTCGATATGCCGGGGCCCGGGCGGTTCTTTCCGCCCGGGCCCCGGACTCACGGTCTTCCTTTACCTCACTCGCAAAGTTCCTCGCCAGCGATGAAGGCCTCGGTCCGCCGCCGGGCTTCGTCATCGCCGTACTGGATGGGCGGCGATTTCATAAAATACGACGCCGGATCGAATAGCGCGCCGGAGATACCCCGATCGAGAGCCAGTTTGGCGCAGCGAACGGCATCGATAACAATACCCGCGGAGTTGGGCGAATCGACCACTTCAAGCTTCAACTCGATGTTAAGCGGCACATCGCCGAAAGTGCGGCCTTCCATCCGAATGTAGGCCCACTTTCGATCGTCGAGCCACTCGACATAATCGGACGGACCGATGTGGATGTTCTTGCTACCAATGTCGTAGTCGAGCTGCGAAGTGACGGAGTTGGTCTTGGAGATCTTCTTGCTCTCGAGGCGTGATCGCTCGAGCATGTTGAGAAAGTCGGTGTTACCACCCACATTGAGCTGGGAGGTGCGCTCCAGACGCACACCGCGATCACGCATCAGCTTGGTGAGCACCCGATGCACGATAGTAGCTCCGACCTGCGACTTGATGTCGTCGCCGATAACCGGAAGACCACGCTCTTCGAAGCGCTCCTGCCAATATTTCTCCCTGGCGATGAAAACCGGGATGCAGTTGACTAATGCACAGCCCGCGTCCAGTATCTGCTCCACATACCACTTGGTCGCCATCTCGCTGCCCACAGGCAGATAGCTAACAACCACGTCGGTCTTGGTGTCTTTGAGAATACCGACCACATCGTCCGTGGGGCCGGGCGCCTTCTCGATAACTTCCGACAGATACTTGCCCAGTCCATCGTGAGTCATGCCCCGGTAGACCTTGACACCCATCTCCGGAACGTCACAGAACTTGACCGTGCAATTGCGCCCAGCCAGTATGGCCTGCGACAGGTCCTTGCCCACTTTGGTCTTGTCGATGTCGAACGCGCAGGTGAACTCGATGTCGGATATGTGGTATCCACCGAGGTTCACATGCATGAGGCCGGGAACGAACTCGTCGGCCTTGGCGTTGCGGTAGAAGTGCACTCCCTGGATGAAGGATGACGCACAGTTCCCCACCCCGATGACGGCGACCCGTACTTTCTCGCTCAACGAATCCTCCCTGTTTCTTCTTGCTTGCCGAGTTGGCGGTAGGTATGGACAACACGCTGGATCACCGTGAACACGGTGAGAACCAGCATTATGTAGATCACATAGGGTAGTACATCAAAGAAGAGTCCGAGGGCTATAAGAATGATACGCTCCGGCCGGCTCATCAGCCCTACCTTGCACTCCAGCCCCAGACTCTCCGCGCGAGCACGCGTGTAGCTTACCAGCATGCCACCCATCAGAGCCAACACCACGAGCGCTGCGTCGATGGCGCGGCCCTCGACGGTAAGCAGGTATGCGATGGCCGCAAGAACCACCCCTTCGGAGACCCTATCCAGGGTCGAATCGAGGAACGCGCCAAATGGGGTCACCTTCTGAGCAAGACGCGCTAAGGCACCGTCAAGCATGTCAAAACACCCTGCGATCAAGAACACGATGCCTGCATATATCAGGTGATCGGCGATCACAAGCGCAGCGGCCGCCATGTTGAGAACGGTGCCGGCAATGGTGACCTGGTTAGGCGTTACCTTAAGCCACCGCAACGCCGATAGCATTGGCACAAAACCTCTGCGCAGCTGAGTCCCAAAAAACTCGCGAATACTCTCCATCAACCTGCTACTTCTTGAATTCCGGGGGTTTTGTCCCGGCAAATGGCGATTGTAACAGCATAGAGCAACCTCCACCAGCCACCGAGGAAATGACCTTCGGTTCGCTGTATACGGGATTGGTCATGTGGCACCTGTTCATTCTTCGGGGGACCCCGGCGGTGGAACCCGGCGCGGTGGAGGCGCACCTGATCGAGCTGGAATAAGCGCGATACCGTCATCGCCAGCCCAAGAAGCCTTGGACATCTTGAACTCGTAGAAGGTCAGAGTGTGTTTCAGCATAGCCAGCAGCGGAAGTGAAGCGAGCATTCCCAGGATTCCTCCGATTTGAGCTCCGGCGAGCAGAGCGAAGATGACCACCAACGGATGCACTCCCACCGAACTCCCCACAATGTTGGGTGCCAATATATGGCTCTCCAGCTGCTGGATCACGACGTACACGATAATGACCACCAAAGCTGCAACGGGAGAATGGAAGAAGGCAGCGATCACAGGCGGCACCGCGCCAAGCACCGGGCCAATGTAAGGAATAACCTCGGTCACCCCAGCCCACACCCCGAACAAAAGGGCATATTGACCGCCATTGGGCCATACGTCAACGACCTCCCAGCTCATGATCCAAATGGCCAGTCCGCAGGCCAACCCGATAGTAGTCCCCAACAAAGCTTGCCCACGCACATACTTGCTGAACGAAGTCTGTAAACCACGCACGTACGCTTCTTTGACTTCAGGCTCACCCGGAGCAAGGCGACAAATGAAGCGGAAGATGCGCCTGCCATCAATAAGCATGTAAAAGCTTACAACGACGGTGAGAAAGAGATTCACGATCGCCCCAGCCACGCTCCAGCCAACCGTCACCAGAGTACCAACGGACTCGGTGCCGTGAGTGCGAAGCCAATTCACAATGTCATCAGTGTTGATCTGCAAGCTAACCTCAATGCTGTGAGAAGCTAACCAGGCTTCCAGGCTGGCCAGCAAAGCATTGAGAGAATCAAGCCAATCGGGAATGGCGTTAAACAACCGTTGGAGCTGACGAACGAGTGGCGGTCCCAGGAACACAAAAATTGCCACCACCACCGCCAAGAAAGCCAAGTAAACAATAGGAACAGCCAACCAACGCGGGAGCTTGACACGACGCATCATCAAGACCAAAGGGTTCAGGAGCAAGGCAAGAATGGTTGATATTAGAAAGATCCAGATCGCGTGGCTGGCCGCCCTGCCGAAATAGAAAGCGAGGAATATCGCCACCGGGATCAGGACAAACTGGGCCCATCGCGGTATGGTGATACGCACTATGTCCTCCTTGCCGGCGGTCTACGCTGCACGTTTCGAGACCCGCTCCCTTTCACAGATTACCAGCCTCTGGCCCCCTACGCTCAAGACGTGGCCGACCGCTTCTCAGGCGGGTCCATCCAAGAACTTGCTGCTGGCCTGGGCATCCGTGCGTCAAGGTGGTAAGGTGGCGTCAATGCAAGAAGGAGCATACGCAGCCAAAACACAGGTACGGCAAGACCTGGTGGGGCGCAACCCCCGTCCGGAGAAGGTATACCGCAGACGAAGGGTTTGTTTTGCTCTCGGTCTTGTTGCCGTGTGCCTTGTCATCACCGGCATCGT
>CAZOJR010000083.1:7073-8162 GCA_964580165.1 uncultured Gaiellales bacterium | reverse complement strand
ATATCATATTGGGTTCTTCGCTCCGGAAAGCCTGCGGCATATCGCATCGTAACGGGCGGTGTGATCATCGCGGCGGTGATCGCCGCGGGACTTGCGCGCGGCCGTCGCATCCTATAGCGCTCAGGCGTCGACTCTCCGGCGGATTGGCCAAAACACATCGTTCGACATAGATAGGCATCCGGAGGGAGGTGCAACTCGGGCGGCAGGGAGAAGTGGTAGAGGGTTTAGCTCATTCGTGAAACATTCGCGTCGTCAAGAGGAAAGGAAGTGGGTTGTGTTTCGAAAGAAACGGTTAATGGTTCTTGGTCTCGGATTGGTGTTGCTGCTAACGGCAGCGCTTGTTATCGCCGGGTGCGGCGGTGAAGAGGATGCAACAACAACTACCGCGGCCACCACGGAGACCACTACGCAGGCCACCACGGAGACCACTGCCGGAGGCGGCAGCGCCGAGGGAGTCAAGATCTTGGTCGCTTGTGCCGAGTACGGCTCGTCGGCCACCAAAGAAGTGACCGACCTGTTCAAGGGCAAGGCTGAAGCGGCTGGCTATCAGGTGGAGATTCGCGATGTGGCCGGTGATTACGACAAGCTTGTTGGCGTGTTCGAAAACGCGGTCAACGAGGGTTTCGATATCGTCGTGAACTCGATGAGTGACATCAACCAGCTGACCACCGCTTACGAGACGGTGTATAACGCGGGTATTCCCATCATAGGGCTCGACTGCCAGCCGAACGATATGCAGGTGCTCAATATCCAGTCGGATAACACGCTGATCGGCGAGATGATGGCCGAGCATCTGGCCGAGGCCATCGGTGGCAAGGGCAATGTGCTTGAGTTCATTCATGATGGACATCCGGCCGTCTACGAGCGTATGCGGGGTGTGGAAAACATTTTTGCTACCAAATACCCGGACATCAAGATTCTGTCCGTGCACGCGATAACGTTCCCCAGCCCCAGCCAGGACTGCCGGGATGCCATGGCCAACTATCTCACGGCTAATCCGGAAGTGGGTTCAATCGCCGGAGCAGCGTTCGGTTTTGACGATGCTGCCAACGGCGGAGTAGAGGCGATTCTCGCCGCGGGTCGTAATGA
>CAZOJR010000083.1:444-7063 GCA_964580165.1 uncultured Gaiellales bacterium | reverse complement strand
GGTAGTTTCCTGCGATGCGACACAGCAGACCCTTTCCGCTTTGATTGAGAACGATCCCGAAAGTCCGTGGCTGGGTACCATTGCCCAGGACTGGGACGCGATCGCCACCATATGTCTCGAGACCTGTGATGCGATCGTTGCGGGCAATCCTCCTGCATTCGGGTCGAATGAAAAGACCAAGCCTATTTGGGTTGATGCGACCAACGCTGCGGATTTTGTCAAGTAGCGTACAGATGTAATTAGGACCTCAGGAGTCTGGGGTGGCCTTCAGCCATAGAGCCCGGAGGCCACCCCGCCACAGACTCAGTGATTGTGTTTTTGCCTTCCGAGCGCGGGCGCTGCGATATCTCGGATACGTGCCTGTGCCGTGAACACTTATCCATCCGGCTTCGCCATGCTCACGGCCGGCCCAGATTTATGAAAGGAAATAATTCGCATGAAAGCAGCATTGCACACCAGCCCCGGTGTGATTGAGGTACAGGAGGTTCCCGAACCAACCCCAGGATTCGGGGAGATCAAAGTGCGCGTCGAATATGCGGGCATCTGCGGCAGTGACGTGGAGATCGTATTTGACCGGTTCGGCTTGCAGAAGCTCGAAAGCTGGCCTAAGGGGCCGAAGATCGAGGGTCACGAAGCGTGTGGCGTAATAGCTGAGTTAGGACCGGGAGTCAGACAAGACTTCCACGTGGGACAACGTGTCGGGCTGGGTTTTCGTGCCGCCTGCGGGGTTTGCTATTACTGCCGGAACGGGCTGGAGCATTTTTGCCAGTATGATCATCAGACGTCTGGAACCTGGGCACAGTATGCGTTGTTTCCCGAGGGAGCCGTCTATCCGCTGCCGGACGGCATTTCGTTGGAGTTGGCGGCTCTGGTTGAGCCCATGTCGATAGTGGCTCACTTGATTGATCTCACGGGCATCAGGCCGGGGGAATCCTTACTGATTTCCGGTGGAGGAACAATCGGCCTGCTGTCTCTCGCGGCGGCGCTTAATGCTGGGGCGAGCACAGTCGTTGTATCCGAACCGAAGGCGGCCAAACGTGAGATGGCACTTCAAATGGGTGCCATTGCTGCGGTAGACCCAACAATCTCCGGTGGAGCTTGTCTCGAGGAGACCGTGGCTGGACTAACCGAAGGCAGAGGATTTCACGCGGTTCTTGAGGTTAGCGGGAACCTGGGGGCGGCAACAGCCGCTATGAATATGGTAGCTAGGGGCGGCACGGTTGTTTGGGGCGCCGTATATCCCGATGAAGCTGAGGTTGGTGTACGACCTTATCTGATGTATGAGAGAGAACTAACAATCAAAGGCGCCTATCTTGCCCCTTATTCCTTTTATCGGGCAATTGAACTGCTGAAAGTGCTAGATGTCTCCTCGATTGTTACCGATATATACCCACTTGAGAAGACGCAGGAGGCATTTGATCATCATCTTGAAGGAGAAAGTGTAAAGACGCTACTCAAGTGTTGGTAAATACGAAATCTGTATAGAACATTAGGAGCTCTGATGACTGAGATCATAAAGTGCAGCAAATGCAATGATCTCCTGTACTTTGGTGAGGAGATAGCACGACGCCTGTATATGAGGGCCGTCCCCTCTGAGGAAACAGTGCTGTCGTACTACGGGAATATATGCCCACGTTGCGGAGAAACGTTGACGCTCGACAAGGTCAAGATCGAAATCAAGAGGCGCAACAAACATGGCTCATGAGGAAGGACTAATAGAAGAACTCAGACAGAAGGCGGACGGTATCCGGGCGATGTGTCTGGAGCAGTTCACCAGCATCGGGCAGGGACATGTGGGGGGAACCATGTCGATGGCCGATATAGCAGCAGCTCTGTATCTGCATCACATCAAGTTTGATCCGAAGAATCCTGATTGGCCGGAAAGGGATCGGGTTGTGTGGTCGAAAGCGCACTGCGCCGAGGCGGCGTACGCCGCTCTCACGATGATGGGCATGTACGACAAGAAGCTGCTCAAGACTTACTACGGGTATCGTTCGCCATTTCAAGGTCACGCTGACCGCTGGTGCACTCCGGGTATCGATTTCTCCGGAGGATCGCTGGGACAGGGGCTCTCGTTTGGTTGCGGGCTGGCGATGGCCGAGAAATTCAACCAGAAGTACCGTCCCGAAAGTAGGCCGGAGGAATTCCAGCCCCGCCTGATCCTGAAGTTTCCCCCGACTTACCGGACATACGTCATTCTGGGCGACGGGGAACTTCATGAGGGAAGCGTCTGGGAAGCAGCGATGTTTGCCGGCAAATACAAGCTGGACAACCTGGCCGCGATTGTTGACTACAACAAATGGTGTATCGACGGACCGACAAATGACGTCATGCCCATAGAGCCGCTCAAGGCCAAATGGGAAGCATTCGGCTGGTCAGTCCTGGAGATAGACGGGCATAACATGCGGCAGATTCTCGACGCACTGGACCTGGTTGACCGCCGTTATGGTGATAATAAACCGAAGTGCATCATTGCCCACACAATCAAGGGTTACGGTGTCGACCTCTGGGAGACAATGCACTCCCATATTACCCGCGGACAAATGACGGCAACGGGAGTCGAGCAAGGAAGAGCGAAGTATGGCCAAGTTTAGTGAACACATACAGATAGGTGAGCCGGCTCTGCCGTTTGCCGCATTCGAAAAGGTTCTTGTCGCTGCCGCCAAGAAGGACTATCGCATCGTTCCGGTTCTAACCGATATGGGTTTTCCCGGGGTCTCCTACTGGATGGAGAACTTGGACCGGGTGGTGCAATGTGGCATAGCGGAGCAGAACGCCGCCGTCATAGCTGCCGGACTCGCCGCCGAGGGCTACCTGCCCATTGTGCACGGATTCATGTTCGCCAATGTAGGCCGTGCCTGGAACCAGATTCGCCAGAGCATCCTTTTGGATCGCTTCAACGTGAAGTTCATTATGCGCGAAGGAACAACTCTGGAACTCGGAGCATCTCATGCGACCACTGAGGGTATTGCGTCCTGCCGTGTGCTGGCCAATCTCGTGGTGCTGTGCCCCGTTGACCTGGTCGAAACCACCAAGGCTACCGAGGCGATGCTCAAGTATGTTGGACCGGTGGTCATGAAGACCGAAATGGGCCCGCCGCCACTGCAGATTTTCAGCGAAGACTATCAGTTCACTATTGGCGAGGGTTACTTCGTCAAGCACGGCTCCGATGCCACGATAGTGTCCACCGGATTGATGACGAGTACTGCGGTGCAGGCCGTCGATCTGCTGGAGAAAGATGGTCTGGACGTCGGTATTTTGCACCTAGGCACGATCAAGCCGCTGGATGAAGCGGCAATTATTGCCGCGGCCAAGGAAAGCGGCGCTATCGTAACGGCCGAGCTTAATAGTGTCATTGGGGGGCTCGGCGAAGGTGTGGCATCTGTGCTCGGCCAGAATGTGCCAGTCCCGATGCGCATGATCGGAATCGAGGACGAGTTCACCCAATCGGGTGGTGCAGAACTTGCTGAACACTATGGCATTCGCCCGGAGGATTTCGCGGTCTCGGTTAAGGAAGCCATAGCTTTGAAGGAACGCGTCTAGCCCCAAGTCGCCGTTCGGTACTAGCGGTCGGTTCGAAGTGGCGGCCGCATTGCGCCGGCTGGTGTTACCAGCAGGCCACAAAGGCCACGGGTGTTGCCGCTGCGCAATATTGCGCAGCGGCAACACCCGTGGCAAGTGACTATCCTACTATCCTGTCTTTCCGCTACTATCCCGTTCTCTCTCTGGTTGAAGCCAAGCGTGCGTTTCCGCAGCTTGCAGTTGCTGGGCAACGCTGTGTAATTACTGTATGCTAATAAGCGGATAGACGGTTATTAGCTTGGTGGCGACGTAACTTGGCGGTGGCCATCTGGTTTCAGCGCAGATATTGGCCCGCGCAAGACATGCATGACGCTCCGGCGCTCGTGGATATCTCAAGTCAGGACTCCGGCTGTCCGACTGCAATCAGCCGCATTCCTAGCAAACACGAAGACAGGAGATGAGGGGTGCCCAATACCGGTGAAGAGAACACAATCCGTGAAGCTGTGCGCGATCGCTACGCGGAGATAGCAAAAGCCGGCTCCTCGTGCTGTGGGAACTCGACCTGCTGTGGCGGCGCCGAAAGTCCGGACAGTACGTCTGCGCTCCTGGGCTACACTAAAGAGGCCCTTGCTTTGGCGCCGGAGGGGGCCAACCTGGGCCTGGGATGCGGCAATCCCCAGGTTATCGCCGACCTGAAGCCGGGCGAGGTGGTGCTCGATCTTGGCGCCGGCGCCGGTTTTGACTGCTTCCTGGCCGCGCGAGCAGTAGGACCGATGGGGCAGGTGATCGGCGTGGATATGACTCCTGAGATGGTGGCCCGGGCCCGCGAGAACGCCGGAAAGGCCGGGATGGGCCATGTTGAGTTCCGGCTGGGGGAGATAGAACATCTGCCTCTCGCAGATGCTTCGGTCGATGTAATCATCTCCAACTGCGTGATCAATCTCTCACCTGATAAGCCCGCCGTCTTTCGAGATGCGTTTCGTGTTCTCAAACCCGGAGGCCGGTTGGCGGTGAGCGACGTGGTGGCGACGGCGAAGCTGCCCGAAGAGTGGCGCAAGGACATGAAGGTCTTGTCCGGTTGCATTTCCGGGGCGGCTGAGATCGGCGAGTTGGCTGGCATCATGATTGAGGCCGGCTTCATGGACGTGAACATCGAGCCCAAAGAGAAGAGCCGGGAGTTCATCCGAGAGTGGCAACCCGGGACACGGCTCGAAGACTATGTGGTTTCCGCCGATATCCGGGCGATGAAGCCGTGGCCGGGGAGGGAATGACCTCTTCCGAGTGTGTCTGCAATGTGACAAGCGGTAGTGACCAAGCGTATCGTAGCTCAAGTGGATGCACTCCTTGACAGGTGTTGGCCCGGTGAATCGCCCGGTCGATGGTGATGCGTGAAACAGTTAAATTGGCTATTCTAAGGAGCGTCAATACCAAGCGGAAGCAGATTCAGGCGTGAATCATCTAGCCGATACCTTCAAAGCGCTCTCTGACGAAACAAGGTTGCAGATCATGACACTCCTGATGGAGAACGAGGAGTTGTGTGTCTGTGATTTTGTTGGAGCGCTCGAACTGACCCAATCAAAAGCCTCTCGCCATCTGCGCTATCTCCACCATGCCGGTTTGGTAAAGGATCGCCGCGAGGGCTTGTGGATGCATTACCGCATCTCTCCGGATATCAGCCCTGAACAGGCGGCCATCGTGGCTGCGCTCTCCGAGGCAATCGGCGAGGGCCAGAAGAAGGAGTTGCGCGAGGCTCTGACGAGGTGGTTTGCCTGCAAGGTGTCTCCCTGCGCGCCGCCTGTCGGAAGGGGCAAACGCTCTCCGTGAGGCCGGTCACGCTTGTGCGAGAAGCACCGTGTACGGTCCGTTATTCATAGCGCATAGTCCGTCTTCTCGCGCAGCTTTACCCAAGTGGTGATCGACCGGATGGGACGGTACGTCCAAGGCAGCAAGGTTGCTCTTCGGCGGCCACGTTTGCCCGAAGGCCGGTTTTTCTCGACTCACCCCGTGCGACACCGGCGGTCGGGGTGCGGTAACGTGTCGAGGAACGGCAGATGAATCGAGGATGGGACCGGCAAGCGTGAGCGTAACTACCTCTTCTGGCGAGGAACCTATCCAGCAAAAATACCTGGGCAGGAAGGGTTTGGTCGTCTTCATGGCGGCACTCAGCGCCTTTCCGGCGCTCTCAACCGACCTTTATCTCCCGGCTCTGCCGACGATGACCACATATTTCGGGGCACCTGAGTATCAGACCAACCTGACACTCATTCTTTTTTTCGTCTTCTATGCCGTTGCGATCCTGGTGTGGGGTCCGCTGAGCGATCGGTATGGCCGCAGACCGATTCTCCTGATCGGCCTCACTTGCTACACGGCGGCCGGGGTACTATGCGCGATCTCGCCCAGTATTTTCCAACTCATGGCGTTCCGCGTGCTTCAGGCCATCGGCGCGGGCGCGGCAAGCGCGGTGTCGGCTGCAATTGTGAAGGATGTCTACAGAGGCCGCAGGCGTGAACTCATCCTCGCCGTCATCCAGTCGATGATCGTCATCTCACCCGCGGTGGCTCCGGTCCTAGGTGCCCTCATTCTGGGGTTTACCTCGTGGCGGGGAGCGTTCGCGGCGCAGGCCATCCTGGGAGTCCTCATGCTTGCCGGAACGGTCGCATTCAAAGAAACTCTGTCGGCCAAGCTGTCAGGGAATCCTCTGGCCTCTCTACGCCGTCTGGGCGCAGTGCTGAAGAATGGAACCTTCACCTATCTGCTTGTCAACTTCGCCTTGATAAACTTGGCGGGCATGGCGTTCATCTCCTCCTCTTCGTACATCTACCAGGTGACCTTTGGGGTAAGTGGCCAGATCTACAGCTACTTTTTTGCGTTGTATGCAGTTGGTTTGGCGATTGGGCCCCAGACGTACATGTGGCTATCGCGCTCGTTCAAGCGCACTACCATCATCACGGCTTGTCTCGCAACGGTCTCGGCCAGCGGTGTCCTGGTTCTCCTTCTCGGGCGCTTCGGGCCTTGGCCTTTCATCCTTACGCTGTTTCCCTCCGCGGTTGCTCTGAGCTGCGTGCGGCCTCCCGCTACATACCTCATGTTCGACCAG
>CAZOJR010000083.1:0-434 GCA_964580165.1 uncultured Gaiellales bacterium | reverse complement strand
TCGGCGGCGTCGCTCATGGGTTCGTCGCAGATGGTGATGGGGAGTGTTGGGATCATCATTGTTTCACTGGATCTATGGGATCGTGTGGAAATGATCGGGGCTCTCAATCTTGTTCTGGGTGTTATAAGCGCCGCACTGTGGCTCGGGATTGGACGTTCTCGGGTCTTGCATACCAAGAAAGTACTTGAACCGGGCACTCCCAGCCACTAGAATTTGAGCGCCCAAACGGCCGGGCGATGGGGTTCGCCCAAACCGCATGTTCATGCTGATGACCCCTACTGGTGAACGTAGTCTGCTCCGAGAGGGGATAGGAACACGGTATGGGGATTCAGTTGCTTGCTGTAGCCGTTGGCGGGGCTATGGGCTCCGTGCTTCGTTACGCCACCACCCTGGGAGTCGCTCGATTCACAGGTACGGGATTCCCGCTTGGCACT
>CAZOJR010000082.1:0-8223 GCA_964580165.1 uncultured Gaiellales bacterium | reverse complement strand
CGGCATCTGTGTCTTGACAAGGACAACCAGTTCGTTCCAGTGAGTCTTAGCCCCCCGGTCCTTGGAACCAAGCGCGGCGATTAGTTTTCGTTGGATGGCCTCAGCCAGGAGTTTGCCCTCCGAGCTGTAGCTCTCGGGAGTACCCGCGTAGTACGTCTCGGTGCCGCTTGTCGCCGAATCGCTGTGCGCATTGTTGTGGATGCTTACGAAGAGGCTGGCCTTGGCGGCGTTGGCGATGTCCGCCCGGCCCTGCAGGGTAGGATAACTGTCGTCCGTTCGAGTCATGACAACCTGCAATCCAGCCTCATGGAGACAATCGGCCAAGAGCAGCGATATGGCGAGGTTGACATCCTTCTCTTTGGCTCCCGATACACCAACGGCTCCGGAATCCTGGGCACCGTGACCGGGGTCAACGCATATGAGCGGGGACCCATCACCTTCGGGGCCGGAAACACGACGATAGACGTCCACCACAATGCGGTAACCCTTGCCGTCCGATGGCCCCAGCAACATCACCCGGAATTTCTGATAACGGCCCAGGTCAACAGTAACCCGGACCGTACGTGGATCGTATTTCAACTGGCAGGCGCTCACCGAGGCAACTTCGGCCGATGACGCGATAGCCTGGAAGAATGTGCCACCGACAGCCCCTCCTGTGTAGTCGATGGCAATGGTACCGTCCGCCGAGGCAGAGGCCGTGACCGTGCCCGGCGCACGCGACAGGTCGATGACCACCCGGGTCTTGTCGGTATAGTCGCTCGAACTGCGAACCTCCTGGATCGTCGACCGCAGGCTTAACTCGGCTCTGAAAACAACCAGGCAGAACTGCCCCCGGGTGATACCGTCAACAGGCATGAAGCAACCACCGCTGCCGCCGAATAGACCTTCAGAGACCGCCATGGCCACATAGGGGCGGGCCACGTCTGATATCTCTGCCCGGTCAGAGAAGACCGAGAGTGTCTCGCTGATCTGTGAAGCCGAGAGTCCGAGCGCCGTTTCTTCCCAGCCCATCGCCCGAACCATGATGATGGCCATCTGCTGGCGTGTCAGCGTGGAATAGGGCTTGAAGCGGCCGTCGGAAAAACCGGTGATCCAACCTTCGGCGCAGGCAGTGACGATATACGACCTGTACGTGTCGTCGAGATCGGGAAACGAGGGACCCGAGGTGACCAGAGGCACGTCCTTCCACAGCACGAGCATCTTAGTGGCCTGGCCACGCTTGAGGGTATCACCGGGGCCGAAGTTGCCATCCGCATAACCGGAGATAATACCCGCTCCACTCAGGAACCCTACAGCGTCATACGAAGGCAGAGATTTGCCGACGTCGGGAAAGCCCGAACTCTGAGCAAAGACCGGTGACGGCGCCGGCAAAATCAGCGCGGCCACCAACGCGACGACGGCAAGCAAAGTGGCAAGAGCAGTTCCAAGAGCCACCGCAAAGCTACGTCCGCCACAATTCCGGCAGCTGCGCTCGGCAAACCTCCTGCGCTTGACAAACCGGTGACATCGGTGACACGCCGCAGGCGGGATTCCGTCGCGGCAGGATATGCCCTTCCCGGCCGCCCTTATGGCTCCGAACCTCCCCCGAGTAGACGTAAGAGCCGGGCCATCACCGTGATAGCTTGAGCCCGCGTGGTACTCTCCTGGGGCCGGAAGCACCCGTTTGCATCTCCGCACATGAGACCGAGGTAATCCACCATTACGATGGCGCCCTGAGCCCAGTAGTCTTCAGGCACATCGGCGAAGACCATATAAGCAGCAGCAGCGTTGCCCGCCCAGTCGCCGTTGATATCGAACCCAAGAGCCCTGCACATCATGGTGGCCATCTGCGCCCTGCTCACAAGTGTGTCGGGCGAGTAAGTTGATCCGTCGCCAGTGCCCTTGACCAGTCCCAGACGAGCGGCGGCCTCGATCTCTTTGTAAGCCCAGCAATCGAGACCGACATCTTGGAACCTACACTCGGAAGCAGCTACATCCACCGACTCCTCCAGCTCACCGGGCGCCATGGCTCGCACCAGATAGACCGCGAACAAAGCCCTCGACACGTTGGAGTACGGCCTGAACCGCTTATCGGCCGATTCGGTCACCACTCCGGCCACCCGAGCTTGGGCGAAATCTTCATAGAACCAGTCGGTGGTGAGCACATCGCTGAAACCCTGCACGGACGTGTCGGGAGGCGCAGTCGTAACTGTGGTCGCGGGGGATTCGGTAGTCGTAGTCGTCGACGCCGGTTTGGTCGTCGACGTAGTCGAGGTGGTGGTCGTGGAGGGCTGTAAGGTAGTGGTGGTAGTCGTAGTCGTCGAACTCGTGCCCGGAAGCGTGGTCCAAGTACCCAAAGGCGGTTTTCCGGCTGCCGTCCATTCGGCCAGAGTGGGGGCGGCTTTCAGACTCGCATACGGGTCAATGGCGCTGGGAGTGCGGGTCTGCCCGGTGCCGGCCGCCACATAGCCGCCGAGGTGGATCTCAAAGTGTAGGTGACTGCCGGTGTCTTCGGCGTTGCCGCTGTCGCCCGCGTACCCAATGATGTCGCCCGCCTTGACACGCGATCCGTTGGTGAGACCCGGGGCGTACGCGTACTGTACTCCGCCCTGCCCGTCATCGGTTCCGGGGGTATCGTTGTTCAGGTGGATGTAGAAGTAGTCGTTGCCATCGTCTCCCCGCAGGAGAATGTTGTAGTAGGGGAGATTGTTATAACTGGAGAGCTTGCCGGTGAGATTCAGCCAGTCGACCGTACCGTCCACAACGGCAAGTAGCGGCGTCATCTTGGGCACCATAAGGTCGTTCCCGGCGTGAGTTCGACCACCCGAGCGTGCCGCACCGAAGGTGTCGGTCCAGTTGATGCGTTCCTCGAGGGGAAACAGGATCGGGACCACTACGGCATCAGATTCACCAGCCGCCGCGACCGTGGGAGCTGTCGCAGCCTCGCCTTGAGCCACAGGGAATGCAAGAAAACAAAGCACGCCTATCAGCAGAACCGCCGTGACCCAGACCGGGAAGTGAAGCCTTATCCGGCGCTCTGCGCCTCGAAAGCCCCTTGGCGGCTGCGCCAGGTAACTATCCTCGTGGTTGGATCCTGTCGCGGCCATATCCATCGTACCTACCTGCTTACGCCGTCAGGCGGATTTCTCCTCCAGCTTCGAGCGCCTCAACACCGCTCGCAGCATATCTATTGCTTCGGCAAGTTCGGGTATTTTAACAAGTCTTGCCGTCGCAAAGAAGATAACCGCTCCCGCCAGCACTCCCGCGACTACCCGGAGAGCATTGCCCCCAAGAGTGTCGCCGACGACCCGAGCGAGACCGAAATCGACCGCCCAGACCGCCCCCCCCATGATCGCCGACGCACCAACCACCCTGAGTAGAGAAACAGCAGTCCGCCCAAGCCCGATGACACCGATCTTCCGTCGCAGCAGCCACATCAGAACCACGAAGTTGATAACCAGAGCGACGGTCATCCCAAAAGTCAGGCCCCCGACCCCAAGAAACTGCATGAACAGATACGACAGGCCAATAGTGATCACCACCGTGATCACGCTAATCTTCACAGGCGTGCGGGTATCGTGATAAGCGTAGAAGACCCGGGTCACTGTATCCCGGCCGGCGTACGCATAGAGTCCTAAGCATAAGAAGAGAAGAGCCCAGGCGGTACGATCGGTATCGTCGGCCGTGAATTCCCCGTGCTCGAGCAACAGGCCGATCAGCGGATACCGCAGGAGGATGATTCCCACCGTAGCCGGCACCAGAAGGAACCCCATCAGACGGAGAGCGAAGTCGAGAGTGGCCTTGACGCGTTCGGGAGCCTTGGCGGCCACCTGCTCCGACAAGAGGGGGAAAATGGGCACGGTTATCCCGGCAACAAAGAGCCCCAGGGGGAGTTGAAACAGCTTGTCGGCGTAATTGAGACTGGAAATAGCACCCTCTTCAAGAAATGACCCCAGCAACTGGATGATGAAGACGCTGACCTTGCCCACCGCCGAACCGATGAGAATAGGCCATACCATGCCGCCCACCTCGCGTACACCCGGATCGCGCCAGTCGATGCGAGGACGGTAATGGATATCCTCGCCGCGCAACCCAGGAAAAAGCACGGCCAGCCCCACCACCCAGCCGGCCACCGTACCAACTGCAAGAGCGGTGATGCCCAGACTCCCGGCGAACGCGACGGTAACGACCAGGGTGGCCACCGTACCCACTGCAGGAGCAAAGGCAGCCAGAGCGAACCGGCGCAGAGAGTTGAGCATACCGACCACCAGGCCGGTGAGCCCCTCGAAGAGGAAGCCAATCATGAGAATGCGAAATAGAAAGATCCCTCGTTCAGTGGTGGCATCGCCCAAGCCCGGGCCTATGAGCGGGATGAACCAAGGCGCTATCACCACCAACACCACGCTCAGCACAACAAGTATGAGGGCGATGATGTTGCCGATATTGATCGAGAGATCCCAAGCTTCCCGCTTCCGCCCAAGAGCGAGCCGGTAGCTGAACAGAGGTACGAACGTGGCGGTAAGGGCACCCGCGACCATGAGCGTCAGAAGATAGGGGACCTTGTAGGCCAAGAAGAAGGCGTCAGTTTCACCCTGCGCCCCGAAGAAATACGCCACCACGATATCGCGCACAAGACCAAGCAGGCGCCCCACAAGCGTAGCGCCCACGATGACCAGAGCAGCTTTACCGACCACGGCACGGACCGACCCACCGGGATGAGCGGCGGCGGCGCTCACAGCATCGCCGCTCACAGCACTGCCCGGCGCGTCCATCTGGTTACTGCCGGTCGGCCCGGTCATCCGTGGCTCCGCGCTGAACGATCCTCTGGTTGTGTACCGGAGTCTTCGAAGGCTTGACGGAGTACCTTCGGATCTCGTCCGGAAGCCAGCTGCACAGCAAGCGCGGCCGTATGACCTGCCTCGGCTTGGAGAGGCGCGACCGCGCGCGCAAGCGCCGCGCGTCGCGCGGGGAGGTCGGCGACGGTCCCGACGATCGCCTCGTACAAAACTGCGGCACCGGCCGAAATCGATGAACCGGCCGAGACTGCGGCACCGGCTGAAGTAGTAATACCTGCTGAGGCCGCAACACCGGTTGAGTTCGTGCCACCGGCTGAGACTGCGCCTTCCAATAAGTCCACCCCGACCGCCCAGCGGCTCTGGCCGGTCTGGTCTGCAAAAGCCCGGGTCTTCGGGTCGTAATCGAGCACCACGGCCGGTGTCCCAGCCGTAGCGGCGAGGATCCCGCTATGAAGGCGCATGGCCACTACCAGTTCAGCGCGGCCCAGTATCGCCGCCAATACAGCAGGAGAATCCACCGGAGAGAGAACGTGGGCGCGGCCGGCCAGGCCCGGCCGCGCCGCCAAGGTCGCACATACCGGCGGGTCCTGGCTCTCATGGAAGGGGACAAGCAAGATATCCAGGCCCAGATCGTCCCCTGCACTTTCCAGAGCTTCACCCAAGCACTCCAGATAGCCGGTCCGTCCCAACCAGGGCCGGGGGCAGACGGCCAAGTAGCGGCTCTCCGGCGCCAGACCAGACTGGCTCAGCTGGAAACGGGCATCGTCCAAGGACGCCGGGGCCAGGGCATAGGCCGGGTCTGGCACCACCATGTGGATCGGCGCCCGCACTCCGACATCATAAGCCAGACGGGCCGACCCGGGATCACGCCAAGTGACAGCCTGAGAAGCCGACGCCGTTCTGCCTACGGACCACCGCGCGGATCTAGTGTGGAGCGGTCCCAGACCCTGCGCGTACCACATGACGGGCAAACCCCGCGCACGAGCCATGAGCACAACGGAAAGAAAGTACGGTACCGGCCGAAGCTTACCTTCTCGGAAGAGAAACGATCGGCCGTGCAGCTCGAAATCGGCCTCATGTAGAAAGCTACCTCCTCCACTGATGAGTAAGTCGGCCGCTTTCATGGCCCTCCACAGACGCCCAGGCGACCGCAGGCTGGTGGAGATAGCGTCTACCTCAAGGTCTTGGCCGTGACGCCGTCGCGTGTCGTCCGGGTCAAACGAGATCACGGTAAAGCGCGCTTCCGGGTCTCTGCAGCTGATCTCCTGCAAAATACCGGCCAGAATTGCCTCATCGCCCGCGTTCTTCTCACCGTAGTAGCCGCTGATTAGATATCTCAACCGGCACTCCCTCGATCATCGGGCATTCCGTCACTAGACATCCGGTCTTCAGTCGTTTCCCTGACACGTCTATCGAAACCGGGGATCACGGAGGGGGTCACTGGGGGGGTCGCAAAGGGAGCCGCGTGGCCAGTCGCGGAGTCACCGGTCCGGGTACCACTCGTTCCGCCCCGGCGAGGAGGTCCGTAATCTAACGGAGACCAGCGCAACACCTGCATGGCAAATCGTGGCAGCGCCGTTTGCCGTCGCATACGGCGAGGATCTGTGGCCAGCCGGTAAAGCCATTCCACCTTGGCACGTTGGGTCCAAACGGGGGCCCGCTTGACCACGCCGGCCCACACATCAAAACTGCCACCCACGCCCAGCCCAACAGATGCTCCCAGATGATCGCGATGTCTCAACAGGAAAGACTCCTGGCGTGGGGCACCCATGGCCACAAGGAGAATACAGGCCCCCGACTCGCGCACCGCGCGGACGACAGCGTCTTCGTCCGCAGACGCGAAGTAGCCGTGGTGCGCACCTGCTATGCACAGTCCGGGGAGACGTCCGACCCACCGGCGGGCAGCCTCTTCGGCCACTCCCGGCGCTGCTCCAAGGAAATACACCGACAATCCCAGTTCTGCGGCAAATTCCAGCACGCGCTCCGCCAGATCAATCCCAGCAACCCGCTCAATCGCCGGGGAATCGGGGTTAGATCGCGTTCCCTGCCGGCCGGCCGCCCAGGCGGCACCCACGCCATCGGGATAAGAAAGGTCGGCCTCCCACAAGATCTCGGCCGCAATCGGATCCTTCTGAGCGCGCGTCACCAACTCCGGGTTGAACGAGACGGCTATGGCCATACGGCCGGAGATACCAGCACACGGCCCGCGCGACGACGCATCACCGCTGGCAGCGGCAACTACCCACCGGGCCGCCTGCTCAAGGGTCACCACATCGAGCGGGAAGCCCAGCACCGATATCGACGGCCAGGGAGGCGGGGGTGTAGCACCCGGCTGAGCCTCTGCCAGAGCATCACCACCGGGAGTGCTCATTGCCTGGATCTGCGCACGCTGGTAGACCTCCGCATACGCAGCTGCGGCCCGTACATGTGAGTGATTCTGCGTCACGTATTCTCGGGCAGCGGCAGCCATGCGCGCACCGAGTTCCGGGGCGGCGGCCAGCCGGAGGATGGCCGCCGCCAGCGTTTCCGCATCCGCCGGGACCAGAAGCCCCGTCTCACCATCCACCACCATTTCAGCCAGACCGCCCACGTTTCCCGCAATCAAAGGACGTCCCGAAGCCATGGCTTCAAGGGCCGAAAGAGAGGTGGCCTCTTCCACATTTTCCGAATGAACTGAGGGTACAAGAACGATATCGGCCAGGCGATAGAGCTCCCGGATGGCCTCCGGACCCTGTCCGCCCAGCAAACGGACACTTCCTTCCAGACAATTCTCACGGATGATGCGTTCCATCTCGCCCCGCTCACCCCCCTCGCCGGCATGAAGCAAGACAAAGCGGCTCCTGTCACTTTGCTCCATAGCCGCGAGTGCACGTGACGGATAAATCACACCGTTCTTCTTGACGAGACGCCGCGGGCAGAAGAGCACGATCTTGTCCTCGGCAATACCCCAAGCCGCCCGCGCTTCTCGCCGCAGATGTTCGTCTTCGATCGGATCCGCGGGTGGTGCGAATACGGAGGTGTCTATGAAATTCATGAGGGTATAGACGCGATGGGATCGTTCGGGTACCAGTCCGAGCGCGTGCCGGTACAGACGGGTGTCGACTGTAACAACGGCGTCGGCCAGCCTGAGGGCGCGCATTTCAGCCCTCATCAAATAGTGCCGCCCCATCTGCGAACCAGCACTGTACCCTTCTGAGACCGACTCATACAACGGGTATCCATGTAGAGTGAGCACCAGTGGTATCCCAAATCGATCTGCCACATCCCGCAGATAGGGTACCGAATAGACCTCTTGGGCATTCAGGACATCCCAGGACCTGGAGCCAGATCTGCCGGGTCCGTCGATACCAACGGACTCCGGCCCTTTGGGCGTACGCGCCAACTCCCGGGCGGTGATTGAGGCCAGCAGCCGCGACCGGGTTTCGGCCGCGTACATCATGCCCCATCC
>CAZOJR010000081.1:0-8260 GCA_964580165.1 uncultured Gaiellales bacterium | reverse complement strand
AGACGTGGTCTTAGCCGAAGGTCGGTATCGGTTCATTGAAGATCTTGCCAAGAAAATACTCAAGCGGCCGGTCGCCCGGGAGACGAGGAGCGACAAGGCCGACAAGGTCATTCTGAATCGTGTATTGGGTATCCCCATATTCCTGGTGGTCATGTACCTGCTCTTCTGGTTCACGATAATTTTGGGTGGTGCCTTTATCGATTTCTTCGATATCGTTGGCGGCACTGTGTTCGTCGGTGGGCTTGGCCGCCTGCTTGAGGCCATCGGTAGTCCGACCTGGCTGGTCACCATTATCGCGAGCGGCATCGGAGCGGGTGTGCAGACCGTTCTCACTTTCGTCCCGATCATCTTTGTGATGTTTCTCGGGCTGACGCTTCTGGAGGACTCGGGATATATGGCCCGGGCTGCGTTTGTCATGGATCGGTTCATGCGCTGGGTAGGTCTGCCGGGCAAATCGTTTGTGCCGATGCTGGTGGGATTCGGCTGTAACGTGCCTGCCATAATGGCCACTCGAACCTTGGAGAACAAGCGCGATCGGTACATGACCATCTTCATGAATCCGTTCATGTCCTGTGGAGCCAGACTGCCGGTCTATGCGCTGTTCGCGGCGGCCTTTTTCGGCACGGCGGCGGGGGCCATGACCTTCTCTCTCTATCTGGTGGGTATCGTGGTTGCCATTCTCACCGGGCTTCTTCTCAAGCGCACGCTGTTCAAAGGAGAGCCTTCTCACTTTGTCATGGAACTGCCTCCATACCATACGCCACGTTTTGGGACCGTCATGCGGCACTCGTGGCGGCGCCTGCTTGTGTTCATGACTCGGGCCAAGTACATCGTCCCCATAGTGGCGATTCTCGCGATTCTAAATTCGGTTGGGACAGACGGTAGTTTCGGCAACGAAGATTCTCCGAATTCGGTTCTCTCAAGCATCGGCAAAACCATTACGCCTGTGTTTGAGCCGATGGGAGTGGAGGAGGATAACTGGCCGGCCACGGTGGGTATCTTTACAGGTATCTTCGCGAAGGAAGCAGTCGTTGGCACTCTAAACTCTCTATATAGTCAGGAGGCTGCGAACGAAGCCGCGGACGATGTAGACGAGGAGTCCTTCAGCTTCTGGGGCGGTATAGGTGACGCCTTTAAGACGATTCCCGAGAATTTGCGTGGTGTCCCCGCTGGCTTGATCGATCCGCTCGGTGTTGGTTTGGTCGGTGAATCTGAAGACGAGGTTGCTGAGGAAGTGGGGGCCGAAGCAGGTGTTTATGCAGGTCTGCGCTCGGGGTTCTCAGAAGGACGGCCGCAGGCCTACGCGTACTTGCTGTTCGTTCTTCTTTACCTGCCGTGTGTTGCGGCCTTCGGAGCTATGACTCGGGAGATGGGTATACGCTACTCACTGCTCGCCGTGGTCTATCTTGCGGTGACATCCTGGTCGGTGGCGACCCTCTTCTATCAGATAGCGGTTGCCGGAGACCCATTGTGGATAGTAGTGGCCCTGGTTCTACTGGGACTGATGGCTGGCGTATTCTGGGCTATCGGCCGGTGGGCGCGACCTATCGAGAGCCGGATAGGCAGGTCTTCCGCGGCGGCGAAATCCTCCACTTGCTGAGCCGGGGTTGCCGGGTTGCGATTGGAATTGCCGGGTTGCGATTGACGGAAGGAGTGTTTCGGGCTACCGGGAGTTTTGCAGGAACGAAGTAGTAGGGGCAAGCGGTGGAGCGAGACACGTCCAGTTGCTGTTGCGCGAGATCATCCAGGCGGGCAGAGTCCGAAACCGGTGTGGCCTGCTGGCTCTTGACCCCAATAATCCTGGCAGCTATCCTGAAACGAGAGTTTACATAAGGCTAAATCCCCACAATTAGGTTCACAAGCGGATGATTTCAGCGAGTAAGACACCGGCATCGCCTGCGGAAGGTCAGCTAAGCGAGAGCTTGGAGGACTACCTGGAGGCCATTCTCAGTATTGAAGGAGAGAAGCAGGCGGCCCGGCCGAAAGACATAGCCCGGCGGCTCTCGGTGTCGGCCCCATCGGTCACCGCTGCTCTTCGGAATCTGGCTGCGCGTGGGCTGGTGAACTATTCCCCTTACGATCTTGTGACTCTTACCACGCACGGTCGCCAGATAGCGGCCGATGTACGGCGCCGCCACGAGGCGCTCCGTCGCTTCTTCACTGACTTGCTGAAGCTCGAAGAAAATGAAGCCGATGAGATCGCTTGCCACATGGAGCACGCTCTTCCACCCCATGTGCTCACGCGACTGGTTGCCTTTATGGATTTCATCGATGGCTGTCCGCTGGGTGACCTCGACTGGTCACCCAGCGGTGGCTTCGAGCGGAAGTAAGCCGAGCCGCTTAACTCAAGTAGAGCAGCGCGTTCTTCCCGGCGATCCGGCCGGAATTGATCGCGAAGGCGGATGACAGCCCCGAAGAAACATGGATGGGGTAGCTGTCGCCGTACATGCCTCCGGCATCGAACCCGCCCGCGTACAGGCCGGGGATCGCCTTACACTTGGAGTCCAACACCTCCATGCGTTCGTTGATCTTGATGCCTCCTTTCGTTCCCAGCATGGCGGTGCGTGCTTTGACCGCGTAGAACGTGGGACCGAGTAGCGGGCGCAGCAGCTTGGGATTCTTGGCAAACAAATCGTCGTGCCCCTTGGCGCAGTAGCCATTGTATTCGTCGACTGTCCGGCAGAGATTGTCCGAGTCGATCCCGGCCAGAGATGCAAGCTCCTCGACCGAGTTGGCCTTGAAGACTTCCGTGCTGCCTGTGCTGATTGCCGCCTGGATTTCTTTGCGCGCGTTGTGGGGTTTGCTCCCCGGAGGGATGTCTATGCCCAGACCTCTCTCTGCTCCGAACTCGATGGTGTGATCGATGATTGAGTCATCGAAGACGCTAAATGTGCAGCCATTGATTGCGGCCCGCAGGTTGGCGTTGCCCGAGTGTGAATCGTGGAAAGCAAGGCCCTCGTCGCAGAATCTTTCGCCTCTTAAGGTCACCCACAGATCGGGCTGCATCGTCACAATCTCGACGTCGCTGCCCATGGCGAACTCATCACTAACCGGTCCCACTCGGACCAGTTCGAGAGAATCGATTCCGTCTGAAGCCGCGCCGACTTGCCAGGCCATCCTGATTCCGTCACCCATCTTGCCGGTGTTGCCTACCGCGACAAAGTCAACGCCCAGCTCACGGCCCGTATACTTTTTTATCCATTCCTTGTTGTTCGCGTAGCCACCGGTTGTGATGACAACGGCTTTGCAGGCCACTTCCGTATCTTCCCCGTCGGTCTCGACCACAACTCCACGGATAATCCCGCCTTCTTTCTGGATAGATGTGACCGGTGTACCGGGGAGAATATAAGCGCCCTTTTCCTTCACCCGCGAAGCCAATGCCTTGACCACGGCCTCGCCGTTTCCCTTGACAACGTGATAGGTCTGGGGGACGCGCGGCATATTTATCATCTGTCCGGTGAAAACCACACCCTGCTGCTCCAGCCAGTCTATAGTCGTCGCCGATTCATCCACTATGGTACGGACCAGACGCGCGTTGGCTCTCCAGTGGCTGTATTCCATGATGTTCTTGAAGGCTTCGTCCTTGCTGTAGGCGATGTACCGATCCCGCTGCATCTTGCTCTCGACGGCAAACGTACCGTGGAAGAAGTTCGAGGTGCCTCCCAGAGAGCGCTGTTTTTCGAAGATCGCCACCTTCGCGCCGCCCTCGCAGAGCGTGAGGGCCGCAGCTAACCCGGCAACGCCGGAGCCGGCGACGACTACGTCAACCTGTGCTGGGATCGAGCTCACATCTGCCTCCTAGTCCGTATATTTCGCAAGTTTCTCAAGTGGACCCCACCGGCCGGCCACCGGCCGGCGCCGAGTCCGCTTCGCCGGGTTTCTCGCGGGGCAAGACGCGGCGCAAGACTTCGGTGTCTTTCTCATCGAACCGGTTTCTCGCTCATTCTATCGCTCTATCTTGTCTCAAGCATGTCGTGGATGGGGCTCATCTGCGATAAGCTGTTATGTAAACTCGGGCCAGCGCGCCTAGGTCGGTATTCCCGTTGAAGCACAACGGGCGGTAATCAACGAAAGGGAAATGGTATGGGCAGTGAGAAGCGCGCCAAGGGAGGCGAGGAGAGGACCATCGTTCGCGATATCAGCTGGTGTGGAACCTGCGCGGGCGCGAATGCCTGCATGGTAGACGTAAAAGACGGCAAGATGCTTCGCATCCGTCCGGTTCGCTACTATGACAAATACACCAAAGAAGAGGTCAAACCCTGGGTGATGCACGCCCGCGGCAAGACCTTCGAGCCCAGCGATAAGACCCTCATTCCCCCTATCAGCCTTGCCTATAAGAAGCGCGTCTTCTCCCCGGCTCGCATCAAGTATCCGATGAAACGGGTGGACTTCGATCCCAACGGGGAGCGCAATCCGCAGAATCGGGGTACGAGCAAGTACGAGCGCATCAGCTGGAAGGAAGCGCTCGACATCATCTCAAGCGAGATGCTACGCGTAAAAGAGAAGTATGGACCTACTTCTATCTACTACCAGTCCGACCAGCACGGCGAGACCAAGGTGGTTCACGGTCCGCATGGCTGCGGGCGCAAGCTGCTTCGTCTCTTCGGGGGTTATACCTTGCAGATCCGCAACCCCGACAGTTGGGAGGGCTGGTCCTGGGGGGCAAAGCATGTATGGGGCATGCAGCCGGTGGGGCAGCAGGTGCCGCAAAGCAACCTGCTCTGGGACATCTCCAAGAATGCCGAACTCCTGCTCTTCTGGGGGTGCGATCAAGAAACCACCACTTGGGGCTGGCAGGGTCAGCTTCCCAGCCGCTTAAGCTACTGGTGGACGGAGCTAGGCATCAAGCAGATATATATATCTCCGGACTGTAATTACGCAAACGCGGTGCACGCCGATAAGTGGATCCCCGTCCTGCCTAACACCGATGCCGCTCTTTATCTTGCCATCTGCTATCACTGGTTTAAGAACGGCACCTACGACAAGGAGTACCTCGCAACCCACGCCGTGGGGGTGGATGAGTTCGAGAACTATGTCATGGGTAAGGTAGACGGGGAGCCGAAGTCTCCCGAGTGGGCCGCTCCCATAACCGGGGTACCCTCGCGCATCATAAAGGCTCTGGCTGAAGAGTGGGCCTCTAAGCGCACCACGGTGGTTATCGGTAACGGCGGCCCGGCCGTTCGCGGACCCTACTCCCACGAGCCCGCCCGGCTGCAGGTCCTCTGTCTTGCCATGCAGGGCTTAGGTAGACCGGGATGCAACCAATCCAAGATGATCGAGTGGGGTCTTACCAACGATCTAAAGCAGATGTCGCAGCCGGCGCCGGCGGTACTACTTAGCCTGTGGCCCGCCTATACCGGCGGCAGCGTAAGGGATACCAACCACCCCTCGTTTTTGCCGGAAACCCTGGTTCCCAAGGCCATCCTCGAAGGCAAGTGCGAGTGGTGGGGTTGCGAGCAGGAGATGGCTCCTCGTGAAAACCAGTTCGAACACTATGAGTATCCGGCCGAGGGCTGCTCGAATATCCACCTGATCTGGACCGACTCGCCTTCCTGGCTCACCAGTTGGAACGACGGCAACGCCTACATCCAGGCTCTGCGCCATTCCTCCATCGAGTTCATCTTCGCCCAGCATCCCTGGATTGAGAACGACTGCCTTTTCGCTGATGTCATTCTGCCGGTAAACACTAAACTGGAAGAGGACGACATAAACAGCGACCTGTTCGGTGGGCAGATGAACCTGATCTTTCCCGAGCCGCGCTGCGTCGAGCCCCTGGGCGAGTCCTATAGCGACTATGAGATCGTATGCATGATCGCCGAGAGGCTCGGCCTGCTGGAGGAATACACCGGGGGCATCTCCATACCGGAGCGGATCAAGCTCGGGTATGAGAAATCAGGTGCCGCTCATCTCATAAGCTGGGAGGAGTTAAACGACAAGGGCTATTACGTGATCCCCGTCGACCCCAACTGGGAGAAGGTCCCGGCCGGGCTCATCGAGTTCTATGAAGACCCGGGTAATCATCCCCTAAGCACGCCCACCGGCAAGCTGGAGTTCTCTTCCACCGGGCTGGCCGAGCACTTCCCCGATGATACCGAGCGCCGACCGGTACCCCAGTGGATCTCTAAAGGCGAGACCCACCAGGAGTCGCGGGATTCAGATCGGGCCAAGAAGTATCCGCTTTTGGTGGTGAGCAATCACCCGCGTTGGGGAGTGCACGCCCAGCATGATGATGTCACCTGGCTCAGAGAGATCGAGACCTGCAAGATCAAGGGACCGGACGGATACCAATACCAGCCCTTGTGGATGAACCCGGCGGATGCCAAAGCTCGGGGCATAAGACACGGTGATGTGGTTAGCGTCTATAACGAGCGGGGTACGGTGCTCGCCGGAGCCTACCTGACCGAGCGCATCATACCGGGAGCGGTCTCCATGGATCACGGAGCCAAATATGACCCTATCCTACTGGGAGAGATCGACCGGGGCGGAGTGATAAATACCATCGTACCCGGCAAGACCACCTCCAAGAACGTGTGCGGCATGGTGGTCTCCGGTTTCTTGGCCGAGGTCAAGAAGACCGATCTTGAAGACCTGCGCAGTAGATATCCCGAGGCCTTTGCCCGCGAATGTCACCTAACCGCCGGTCCTTGCTTAGCCGGTGTGGTGGAAGGAGGTGCCTAATGGGTAAGGTCATGGTCATAGATCTAGCCATCTGCAACGGATGTCACAACTGCCAGATAGCCTGCAAAGACGAGCACGTCGCCAACGACTGGTCGCCTATCGCCAAACCTCAGCCCGATACCGGTCAGTTCTGGCACAAGGTCATAAACCTGGAACGAGGTACCCTTCCTAAGGTGATGGTCAACTACCATCACAGTATGTGCCAGCATTGCGAAGAGGCCCCTTGTATAGAAGCCTGCACGGCCAAGGCCATCTACCGCCGGCCCGACGGGATCGTCATTATCGACCCGGACAAATGCCGGGGTAACAAGATGTGCATCTCCGCCTGCCCCTATGAGAACGTCATCTACTTTAACGACGACTTAAACATCGCCCAGAAGTGCACCTTCTGCGCTCATCTTCTAGACCAGGGCTGGACTGAAACCCGTTGTTCGGATGCCTGCCCCACCGGAGCCCTTAGCTTCGGTGATGAGGAAGATGCCAAGATAAAAGAACTGATCGCTAAAGCTGAGCTTCTAAAACCGGAAGTTTCCACCCGTCCCCGGGTCTACTACCTGAACCTTCCCCAGAAGTGGATCGCCGGCGCCGTCTACGACCCCGAGGCTGATCTCTGCACCGAAGGGGCGACCGTTACCGCGACCAACCAGAAGACCGGCGTTGAGGTGTCTACTACCACCGATAACTACGGAGACTTCTGGCTTAAGGATCTCACCGAGGGTACCTACACCATACTCATCGAGAAAGAGGGCTACCTCACCCAGAAGCTAGGTCCCATCGATACTTCGCTGAAGGATCAGAACCTGGGCGATATTGCGTTGTGGAGGGGGTAGGAAGGAAGGAATACATGCTACCGCCTCACGGATGGCGTACGCGGGCGATAGCTCGGGCGTGGGCGGCTGCATGACCTCTTCCTTTTATATTTGTGCGGAGACAACCCAGGTTTTGGGAGAACAGAGGAGGTCGTCAGGTAATGGCAGCAGGGAATTGTGGGGATTCTTTGGGCCGCGTGGACAAGACCGTTATCAAGTCTCTCGGCCAGTGCTCGTTTGCTCTTAACGGCGAGCCTTCTTCGATTGATGTAAAGGACGGGAAGATCCTCAGGATCAGGCCCTTCCGGTACGATTCGAAGTACACCAGGGAGGAGTTGAACCCCTGGTGTATCGAGAAAGACGGTCAGACCTTCGAACCGCTGTTGAAGTCCCAGCTGCCCGCCTATCAGGTTGCGTATAAGAGGCGCGTCTATTCACCCAACCGGATCAAATATCCTCTCATAAGGGTCGACTGGGATCCAACCGGCGCTCCCGGCTCTACCGGCCCAGGCGGACGTAATGCACAGAACCGGGGCAAGAGTAAGTACCGGAGAATCTCCTGGGACGAAGCTACCACCATCATCGCCGGCGAGATCAGGCGAGTGGGTGAGACGTACGGTCCTTACGCCGTGCTGGCTCACGGCGATGGGCACGGAGAGACCAAGATGATCCACGGCCCGCACGGCTGCCACATGCTGCTGTTGTCGGAAGTAGGTGGATACACGCAGGCCGTCAGAAATGCCGATAGTTGGGAGGGCTGGTATTGGGGGGCC
>CAZOJR010000080.1:0-8372 GCA_964580165.1 uncultured Gaiellales bacterium | reverse complement strand
ACATGCTTGACAGTGTGTCATCCATGCATTACAATAGGGCTGTAAGGTTGAACTGACGGAGGGGAGCGGAAATGGCCCAGTACGACATCGCTTATCAGTGCGGCCACATCATTCGCGAGCAGCTCTACGGCAAGACCAGCGAGCGCCAGCGCCACATGGAAGATGCTCAGTATCGCATCTGCCCCGACTGCTACCGCGCGCAGCAGTTGGCCAAGGCCACCGAGGCCAACGAAGCCGCCGGCCTCCCCGCCCTCACCGGCTCCGAGAAGCAGATCACCTGGGCCGAGCAGATCCGCGCCAAGCTCATGGCCGAACTGGCCGAGATGGAAGCCGCCGCCGCCAAGAGCAACGGCACCGAGGCCCAGAAGCAGCAGCTCACCGATGCCGCCACTACCCTCCGCGCCAAGGCAAGCGCCGCCTACTGGATCGATAGCCGCGAGCAAACCGCCCGCGCCCTCATCGTCGCCATCATCCGGGGCCACTGAGCCCCGGATTTACCCAAAGGAGAGAGCAATGGCCACCGTCCTTCAGATCGACGCCCGCGCCTACGAGGTGCAGGGCCTGGTGCAGCCGGGCGAACAGCCCGAGGAACTGGATGAATGGCTCGACGCCGTGGCGGAGTACAGCGCCACCTACTGCGGCCGCGCCACCAACTGGGGCGAGTACACCGCCATCATCTGCCTGCAGAATGTGGAGGGCGCCCTCTACTACCTCGTCACGTCAGAGGCCCTCCGGGGCCTCGACATCCCCGACCCCTATGACCTGGTGGCCACTGGCGATATCGCCCGCATGGCCGGCGTGGACCGTGCCACCGTTGGTCAGTGGCAGCACCGCGAACTTCTGCCCGCCCCCGTGGCTACTACCTCGGGCGGCAAAGTGTGGCTCCGCTCCGATATAGAGTCCTGGCTGCGGAAAACCGGGAGGGCAATCGTGACCGAGACGGGTTGCTGTTCGGTTTCGCCATCGAACCTCCTCTCGAACGTCGTGCAGGGATAGAGCCGACAGGTGAGACAGGAGGGGACGGTGCCCTCCACCATGAGGCGGTAGGAGTCGCAGGGAAGCCACGGGTCACAGTTCAATCGCGTCCACCGAATCCGCTTCCATGCCCGCCATGACTTCTAGGCAGTCGCCCAGCACGAGCGTCATACCATCAGATACCGAGTTGCTTGCGCTCTCGGGCGATGTCGGCGTCCTTCTTGGCCCGGAGCCGGGCCACTTCCACATCGTCGCCCCGGTCGCGCGCTTCCCTGATGGCCATGTCGAAGTGGATGCTGAGCACGCGCACGGCGGTGAAGGCGTCGCGCTCGCGGTCCTTGGCGGTGTAGCAGTCGCACATATCCTCTTGTGCCTCCTTGGGCCTGATGGCCTCGGTGACGACGGGCCATGCCTGCGACTCCCACTGCGGTGAGTAGGGGTCGCTCTTGCCCTGCAGGCGCCCGCTGATAGCCTTGTGGGTGGTGTGGCGCATGGCCGGGTATTCGGCCTGCACCATGCGCGTGAGGTATTCGATGGCCTCCAGTTGGCCGAGCGTGAAGTCCTCGCCGGGCGCGTGCTGGATCTCACAGCCGAGCGAGAAGAAGTTGGCGCTGGTGCGCCCGTCCCACTCGGACAGCCCCGCGTGCCAGCAGGCCACGGCCTCGCCCCGCTTCCACGGTGCGTACTCCACACAATCGCCATCTTTGTAGATGGCGAAATGCACGGTGATCTTCGAGCCGCTGTTGGTGATGCGCCCGGAGAACAGTTGATCCAGCCATGCCTTGGCGCCGCCGTGGGTGGAATGCCAGACGAAGATGTCCGGCGTGATGACGCGCCCGTGGTAGGCGGTGGGATAGCTGGAGCAGCGGTAGTACTTCATACTCGCGCTCCTATGGCCAGTGCAATGCTCACGATGCTGAGCACCGTCACCAGAATGCCGCCCACTATCGAGATAGCCTTGCCCCACGTGGTGAGCCGGTTGATGGATGCCCAGATCTGCTCGTGCGCTTTCTCGTTGCTCTCGAAGGCCGTCTCCCGCTGCGCCAGACAGCCCACGTGCTCCGCGTGCTGCTCTTTGCGCTGCTCGCACATGGTGTCCAGCTTGGTCTCAATGCGCGCCTGGCCAACCTGCAAAGTGGCCACCATAGCCTGCATCGCTTCTTGTTGATCGAGCAGCCGCGATACGGCGGGCTGGCCCGTGGTTGGGTCGGTCACGGCTAGACCACCCAGAGGTCAGCGGTGCGCACGAGCGAGCGCCCGTCTGAGAATCCCAGCGTGGCGGTCAGCAGGTAGCCACCAGCCGCAGCCGGCGCGGTCACTCTGAGGGTCACAGTGGGAGACGAGATGGTGGTAGCCGTCACCACTCCGGCCGTCACCACTCCGGCCAGGGTGGCCACGAACGTAGCCGAGGTGAGCGTTTCCGCTCCGGCGAGGTCGTTGGTCACGTCGATGGCGTAGTCATCAATGCTGCCCGCTCGGATGGCAGGAAAGCGCCCGATGTGGACGGGCTTTGGATAGCTCATCTAAGCCCCCTTGGGACGGTGAGGGTACGGGCGCAGGCGGGAACTTCCAACGTGCGGTCACAGGCGGCCACCAGCAGCGTGCGGGCGCAGGCGGGCACGTGCAGGGTGTTGCTGTCGGAGGCGACAAGAATAGTGGTCTTGCCCGACAGCCTTCTCAGCCACGGCCAGAGCCTCATGCGGGGTCAATGGCCGTGATGGGCTCAGAGGCCGCGTCGGTCGTGATCGCGGCCGTCCAGGCGGCGTCCGTGTCGTTCTCCTTCGTGACCGTGAGCGTGTCACCGGCCTCGTTCACACTCTGCTTGTTACGGATCGCCCGCAGCGCCGAGCGAACCGTGCGGGCGTTCAGAGCGTCGGCGTCTCCTTCGGAGAGCAGAGTATCGAGCAGCGCCACGGCCATGGCCACGAGCGCCGTCGCGTTGGGAGCGTCCACCAGGTCCACCTTGTCCGTGGACGGGTCGAAGTCGTTCAAGGCCGCCAGGGCGTTGGTGAACTCCGCGTTGGTGGGAATGTCCGCGATGGCCGCCAGTACCGCGTCGTCAGCAGCGGCCAGGGCAGCCGCGAACTCGGCGTTGTTCGGAATGTCGCCCAGTTGCGCGTCCAGGTTGGCACCCGCCAGCCCTATGGCGGTACGGATGGCGGCGAGTGCAGTCGCGTTCCAACTCACCACCCCGTCGCTCTTCGGCACCTTGGCCAGTTCGGCGGCCGTGGCCATGAGCGCCATCCAGTTGTTCAGGTTGACGTCGGTGGCAAGGCCAGCGGCGGTGATTGCGTCCGCGCACTCGCTCTGCGCCTGGGCGTCCCATGCGGCGTTCCAGGGAACCGCCGTCAGGCCCGCTCCGGCCACTCCAATGGTGGTAGCGATAGCAGCAACATCGGTGTGAATGTCGGCAATTCCACCAGCGGCGTCGTCCAATAGATCAGTGTCCGCTTGGATGGTATCGGCTACAGCCTTCAAGGCAATAATGTCGGCAGCGATATCGGTACCGGCTGCGTTGGTGATGACCGCTGCTTTCAGTTCCGCCGTCTCCGTCTTGATCTCCCCCAGCGTCGCCAGATCGGGGTAGAGCGTCACGATGTAGGGAATGCAACCGGAAGTGTCGTCCTTGATGCTCACCCATATGCCGGTGCCGTTCATCTCGGCGGCTGACAGCACCACGGAGAGTTGCCCGTAGGTGGTGTCTTCCTCGGTCACACTGGCCGTGATGTTCGCCATCGCCCCCCCGTCGATGCTGATCTTCTTGGTGATGGTGCCGGGGTTGGCTATCAGTGTGCCGTCGGTCTTGAAAAGCGAGAAGTACAGTGTGAACTCGGTGTTCTTCTTCATCTAGTAGCCTCCCCCGAACGGCGGGATGGTATGGCAGCACATGATGTGGGGCAGGTAGATGGCCGAATCGGCGGAATACGCGAACGCATCCCCGCCCCCCATGTCGGCGTAGTCGCCGGTATCCAACTCCACTACTAGCGTGCCGCCCGAGTCAGGATCGCCGTCGTAAACACCTACGGTTGCCAGCGGGAACAGGACAGCCCCCGCGTCAACCGTGGCGGTGCCGCTTGATTCCACAGCCTTAGCTGTCGTGGTGCCGTCCGAGACTTTGAGGTAATAGCCGGTGAGCAGCCCGGAGCAGATGATGAGGCGCGAGGTTCTTACGTCCAGGTCATCAGATTGCAGCCCGCTCTCGCCATAGCCGGTGAAACCACCATACCCGGTGCCCGTGTGCGCCGTATCGCTGGCCGAGATGGAGTAACTCAGGGCCGTGGTGCCAAAGCGGCCGACAACGCCGGTGGCGGTCAGATAGACACGGGCGACAGCCCAGTTGCCCGCCGACGGCACACCGGAACTAGACGTTCCCAAACTGGTTCCCGCCCCGTTGTCATAACGGTTGAGGCTCCAGTTGGTTGAGTTGCCGACGCCGTAACCGTCAACGTCGTTAGACGTTTCCACGGTATTGTTCATGTTGAGCAGAGGACCGTTAACCCTCGTGCCCGAGGCCGACCGCTTGCCCTTGGCGGTTACGCACTTTGCGCCACCTACCGTTGTATTCAGCGCGGGGCCTTGGGCGGTGATAGCCGCCACCCCGCCCGACACAGCGAGCGTGTTGGTGCTGTAGACGTTGTAGTTGGCGGATGAATCGCTGCCGAACTCATCCCGAGCCAAGAGGCCGCTTGAACTCCGCGTGAGGCCCATCAGCGCACCTTCCAGCCAGCGGGATAGACGGCAGGACTCCACACGTTTGCCGCGATAAGCGACTCGTACACCCAGCCTTCGAACACCACGAGCGCACCCTTGGCATAGGCGTCCTGAGCGCCGGTTGGCTGCACCCACTGAGGGATGACACCAGCCGGAGAGCGCCTGGTGAACAAGGCCGGAACCACGGGCGGCGTCCAGTTGGCTTGACTGGTGTGCGCCTGCACTACCTCATAGAGCGCGGCCCCGTAGGAGCAGAGGTCGCCCAGCTTGTACGTCTTATCAGCGGCCCAGGCCGGATAGGCGCAGACGGCCAGCGCGTACTCGGTGGCGGTCATCTCATCCTCGCGTTTCCAGTCGCCAATCATGGTGTCGCCCCAGGCGGCAGAGGTGATACCGGCGTTGTCGTTGAGGGTGGCTTCCACCTTGCCCTGCAAACCTGCCACGTCCGCCTGCACGTCGGGGAACAGACCCACGAAGGTGACGCCCGAGAGCTTGGCGAAGGCGGCAGGATCGGGAGTCTCGGCCAACACCAAAGCCTCGGTCGCGCCCTTGTAGCAAGCGGCCCAGCCGGTGAGGGCGTCGGTATGCGCGGGACGGTAGGGATCGGCGTCCGTGCCCGTGCCGATGACGGAGGCGATCTTGAAGAAGGCTCGCATCTAGGCGATGACGGCGGTGGTGATGAGACGGCGCATGGGTGTCCTCCTATGAGTAGGTGGCTTAGGAGCGGACTTCGGCGGTCACGTCTTGCAGGCGGCGCACGAGGCGCTCCATCTGCCCCTGCATGGCCAGCACCGGGTCACCCAGCGCCAGCGCGGTGATGTGGCCGGAATCGTAGGGCCGATACTCGATGCTGTTGATAGGGTAGGCGGTGGCCGTGATACCCCGACCGGCCAGCGTGAGGGTGACGTCTCGGTCCAGGGCCACCTCACGGATGCCAAAGATCTCCACGCGCTCCACCCCCAGACGCGTCCGGGCGTAGGCGTCGAGGTAGCCTTGCGCCAAGGAAGCGGCGGCGCTGTAGTCAAGCAGGCGGGTGGAGAGGATGGTCTCAACAGGTTCTTCTGTACCGGCGGTGACGGCTGCCGTCTCCACCTTACCCAGCGTCCAGATGGGCTCATTGTCGGGCAACTCGTAATCGCCCTCGGTGTCCCAACGCACGTTGTCGATCCAGAGCGTGAGCGTGGCATCGGCGGCGGTGGCGGCGAACAAGGATACGACCACGTAGCGCACATCGGAGAGGCTGAAGCTTTTGGCAGTGCTTCCCAGGAATTGACTCACAGCATCAACCGTGACCACGGAGAACCCACTCTCCGGCATGGGTTGCGGCAGATAGCCGTAGATCGGGTTGCGGAATGGCAGGCTGGTTACGTTGGCATATGACGTGGGAGCGGTCGCTCCGCTCACCAGCATCGCTCCCGGCTGGATGAGCGATACCTCCTGGTCGCACGTCCAGCGCAGGTCGAACTTGAAGTACTGCTTGGAGGCCACGCTCCAGTCATAGTCGGCCGCGTCCATCGTCAACAGCAGGCAGCACAGATCGTTGCTGTGGTAAGAGGTATCGGTGAACTTCACGCTGTAGGAGCCGGCGGTCTTGTTGGTGCCATCGGTGGCGATGGTGGCCCCGCCGTTGAGCACGCTCCAGGGCGTGGTGGACTCGGAGTAGGTGGAATCGGCGGTCGAGGACCCGGTGGCGGTGGTGCGCAGGTCGTACCAGTACCACACGCGATTGATGTATTGCTGGCGGCTCTTGGTCACCACGGGCGAGTTGAGCACCCGTGCCTGGCTGGTGCTCTCGGCGGCGAAGTCGATGTTGTCCTTGCAGGCCACGGCCCAGGCCGCGTTGGCCGAGGGGTCGAACCACACGAACTGCCAGACGGTGCCGTCGTGGTAGACGTACCACTTGGCCCCGGTCCAATCCGCCAGCTCGTTCAGCCAATCAAGCAGTGGGCGGCGCTGGCCATCGGCGTTGAAGTCGGTCACGGCCAGGTAGTTCCCAGCCGAAGCCGGGTCTTCCACCTCAGCACAGGTGGCGGTGATACCGGTGGCGTCGGAGGCGGTAGGGTTTTCCACAATGGCCTTGACGATGGTGCCCACCGTTTGCTCGCCGACCAGGTCCGTGCGCGTCACCAGGAGGCCCGCGAACCGATAGGCGATGTCTTGGCAGGACACATCCATGATGTCCCCCGCCCGCTTCTCGCGCACGAAGCCGCGCCAGGTGTAGGAACCGATGGAACCAAGCTCGTAGTAGGGCACGGTGACCAGCAGCTCGTCATCGTCGGCGATGCCCGCCTCGGCGGCGTCGAAGTTGTCCACCGTGAAGCTGCACGACGATGGGCCGTTGGTGGGCCGGGTGATGGTGAGGCCCGATACCGGGTAGGCCATGATGTCGGTGCCAGCGGAACGGTAGATGATTGTTCCCGTCTGCGTGTTGCGCGCGATCTGCACCGTGGCGTAATCGAAAGAGTAGAGGGCGCCGTCGTAGGCGCGCACGCGCAGGTCGATGAGGGCGCCCATGGCAACGATGGTGGTGTCGAAGGTGATGGTGCCCGCCGTGCCGGAGGCGGTGGCGTCGGAAGGCGACTCCGCGCACGAGCTCCAGTTGGCCCCGCCGTCCGTGGAGTAGTCCCAGACGTAGGTGATGTTGCCGCCGTTGGGGTCGGTGGCGGTGGCGGTGAGATCGATGATGCCATCGTAGGAGCCGTGGGCGGGTGAGTTGATGGTGCAGTCCGATGGGTTGTTGCCGGAGACGATGACGAGCTTGGGGTCATTGGCCGTGCCGGAAGCTGAAGAGTTCTTGAACCACACGCCTCCGCCAGTTGTCTCCGAAACCGGGGGAGCCGGCAGTGGCGCTCCCGTCTCGTGCTTGTCGGATGAGAGCACGAAGGCATAGGCGTCGGCTACGATGTCACCGTCGTGGGCGGTGATGGTGACAGTGGAATAACCGGAGAGCACGAAGGAACCACTGCCAAGAGTCCCGGCCAGGGGGTAGTTGGGCAGAAGCGCCCCGTCCACCCAGTCGGCGTCGGTCACCCCTGCGCCGTAGTCCAGCACGCGCGCGTGCAGCGTGAACGGCTGGTCACCCCAGGTGCTGGCGGCGGAACGCCACAAGCCCAGACTCATGGAGTCCACAGAGCCGGTGATACCGGAGGTGTCAAAAGACACGAACGCTTCCCGGCAGTAGTGAGCAGCATCTGATCGGGTCTGACCGATGTTCAGCCCGGTAGCGTACGCCGTGAGCGTGCCGCCCTTGCGAGCGGTGGGATAGCTGGCGTTCCCTGAGACCACGTACCCGTCCGCCCCGTCGATGGCGTAGACGGTATTAGTGGCCATCAGGAACCCCGCACGGCGTCAGCGATGATGGCCTTGAGCGTCTTTACGAGATCCTCCCTGGCCACACCTGCCTCCACCACGCATACGGGAGGATTCCAGAAGCGCAGCGGGTTGTTGATCGGCACAGCCGCCCCGCCCCGCGTAGCCTCTACCCACACCTGGAACCCGCCCGTGAGTAGCTCCGGCTTGCTCACGGTGATGGTGAGGTCGCCATCGGTCCAGGTGTAGGACTTGCCGGAGGCGGCGGCATTGGCTGCACCGTGCATCCAGCCGGCCTTGAGTATGGCCCGCTCTCGGGGCGTCTTACCTGCGAGTTGGGAGGCGAGAGTGGGCATGTCAGCCTCCCACCAGCACGG
>CAZOJR010000079.1:0-8380 GCA_964580165.1 uncultured Gaiellales bacterium | reverse complement strand
GCACCTCCTGCACCCACGATGGTGTGCATCTCGTCGATGAAGGTGACGATCCCGCCCTCAGAGTCACTTATCTCCTTGAGCACAGCCTTTAGGCGTTCCTCGAACTCTCCACGATACTTGGCTCCGGCTACCATGGATCCAATATCGAGGGCTACGACACGCTTGTTCTTGAGCCCTTCCGGCACATCTCCCGATACTATCCGTTGGGCCAAACCTTCGGCGATAGCGGTCTTACCGACGCCCGGCTCTCCGATAAGGACAGGGTTGTTCTTCGTCCGGCGACTGAGCACTTGTATAACCCGGCGAATCTCATTATCCCGCCCGATTACCGGGTCGAGCTTACCTTTGCGAGCGAGGTCGGTGAGATCGCGCCCGAAGCGTTCCAACGCCTGGTACTTCTCTTCGGCGTTGGGATCCTCGGCCTGCTGCGAGCCCCGGATATCCTTCAGTACCTGGAGCACTGCATCCCGGGTTACTCCATGACGCTTGAAGAAATTACCCAGCCAACCTTTGTTGGCCACCAATCCCATGAGCACATGTTCGGTGGAGACATAGGTGTCCTTCATCTTATCGGCTTCGGCCTGAGCCGTTTCCAGAGCTTCTTGCGTTTCACGTGCCAAGCTCAACTGAGTCGCGCCGTGTACGGTAGAGAAGTAATGCAGCCGATTGTCCAACTCAGACCGCATCGCGATGCGGTTTACTCCGATACGCTCGAAGATGGGCGCAGCCAGGCCACCCTGTTGGTCAAGCAAGGCCACCATGAGGTGCTCGGGCTCCACTTGGGCGTGGCCGTGTTCTTGAGCTAATCGCTGAGTGGTTGCCAACGCCTCTTGAGCCTTGAGTGTGAATCGTTCGAGTTGCATACCCATCAGTACTCCTTTTTACCGGGCGGTGACAACCCGGCAGAGGTTGCGTGCGTCAAGTCCTAAATCTCAACTTATTGACATAGAAAATCTTATACGTTAAGACTCATATATGTCAAGACATGAGGGCGCTAGGCTGCAACATCTGATGCCTAGATCAACAACGACCGGTCGCGGCTGTTGGCTGGTCGCAGCTGCCGGCCGGCCTAGGCTGTTGATACGACGGAGGCGGTTGGGTCGATGGTTGGGCTGGTGGTGCGCGGAGATCGGGCAGTCGATCGCCGTTAAGGCGAAAACACGTACCCAGGATGTTCTAGAAGCTGGTCTCAGGGGGCCCGGTGGTTTCCGTCGACGGTATCGTGCTGTCAGGCGGGGGATTATCGGTCGGCAATGTGGACGGTATGGTTGTCGAAGATTCCAGGGTAGTTGTTGTTGTGCTGAGTGTGCTGCTGGAGGTGGGAGCCACCGCGTAAGTGCTATGAAAGAAACGGTCGTACGTAATGGGGATTGTAGGCTCCTCGAAATCTGATTCCGGGTAGTCCCGATCGGAGTCGTACATGAATTTCTGCCATATAATTGCGGGGAAACTGCCACCCGTGACATGGGTATCATGTACGTTATCCATAGGCACTTGGGCGTCAGGGTTCCCCATCCACACAGCTGTCGCCAGATGTGGCGTGTAGCCGCAGAACCAAGCGTCATACCACTCGGTCGCGGTCCCAGTTTTGCCGGCCGCCGGTCTATCGATGTCGGCTTTTGTCCCTGTGCCGCGCTGAATATTCATCTCGAGTATCCGGGTGGTTTCATAGGCTACAGCGGCGGATATGGCCTGTGTGCGTTTCGGTTGGGCCTCCCAGATCACATTGCCGTCGGAGTCTTTGACGCTGAGGATTATGGTGGGCTCGATGTGTTCCCCGCCATTTGCCAGTGTCGCGTATGCCGATGCCATCTCCAGCGGCGAGACTCCAATGCGGAGCCCGCCGAGAGCTATGGCCGGGTCTGCGTTTAGTTCTGAGGTGATACCCATCCGATAGGCAACATCGACTATCTGTTCCGCGCCGACGTCGAGAGCCATCTGCGCATACACTGTGTTGTCGCTACGGAGGGTTGCCTGCACGACACTGGAAGTGCCGTAGTAGCTGTTGCCGTACGTTTTGACGTCCCAAGGCTCAGGAGATCCGGGATAGGTGAGCGATACGGGCATTGACTCATAATAAGTGTTATAGGGATCGATTCCTCGCTCCAAAGCGGCGACAAGACAGAAGGTTTTGAAAGCCGAACCGGGCTGGCGCCGGCCTTGGGCGGCCAGATTGAATTTGGAGCTGCTGTAGTCCTCTCCTCCCACCATGGCTCTGATGTAGCCGGTCTCCGTTTCTATGGAAACCAACGCAGCTGCGGGGTCGCCCTCCTCGTTGAGGGTGGAACTGATCGCTTCCATGGCTCGGCTCTGGTAGGCGGGATTGATAGTGGTTTCGACCCGGAGTCCTCCAGCGAAGACCATTTCCTCACCGAACATGTCGATGAGTTGTTTGCGCACGTAGGCCACCACGTACGGTTCTTCCACCTGTGTATAGGGGGAATAGGGGGCCAGATTGAGGGGTTCGTCGAATGCCTCCTCCGCCTCGCTCTTGGTGATGAAGCCCAGTTCATACATCTTATTGATCACTAGGTCGCGGCGTTCAAGAGCCGCTTCCGGATGCTTGCGCGGCGAAAATCCGCTCGGTCTTTGAGGCAGCCCTGCCAGGAGGGCTGCCTCGGCTATGGTGAGATCCATGGGATCTTTGTCAAAGTATGTACGTGCCGCCGCCTCCACGCCGTAGGCGTTGGAACCGAAGTACACCGTGTTCAGATACATGTCGAGAATCTCATTCTTAGAGTACTTACGCTCCATCTGCCAAGCGAGAGCCATCTCGTTCCACTTGCGGGTGAAAGAGATGTCGGTGCGGTCGAGATAGAGATTGCCGACCAACTGCATGGTTATTGTCGAGAAACCTTCGTCCACTCCTTGGGACTGTATGTTGGTGACTAAGGCTCGGACAAATCCCTCAAAATCGACGCCGCTGTGCTTGTAGAAGCGTTCATCCTCAATGGCCACCAGGGCGTAGCGCATGATGTCGGGGATCTGCTTGCCGCTGATGACCGTGCGGTTCTCCTCGCCGTGGAGATAGGCGAGTAGGGTGCCGTCTGCGGCATAGATTTGGCTGGTTTCAGCTAGTGTTACTTCGCCTTGTTCTTCGAGTGAAGGTAGGTCCTGCTCGACGGAGGCGACGGCGTGCAGGCCGACCACGAACAGACCTGTGAGTACCCCAATCGTTATGACGGGGATAGCGATCAGCACCGATATGATGATGACAATCCGGCGTCGCTCTACCGCGTGGGCACGTCTATCTCTTGAGCTGCGTCTTTCCCGGCCGGTCCTCATGTGGCTCCCGGTGCCTGTAAATCGGGCATTACCAACAACCGCTGACACCTATAGGCTGTAGGGGGCGGTTACTTCGCCAGACGTATTGTAGCCCGATGGGGTTTCAATTGAACACATAGGTGGCAAGACCGCGCAATCGTCGCTATATGAACCGGGGCTGGTAGGGTGACATCCCTGGGAGTATTCTTCAATAATGCCCGTGTTCGCTTGGGCAGTAACAGGTCTGGCAACGGGGGCAGGGATGAATCAGAGCGTGCTAGCGTTGGTAGAGGTAACGTCAACCGATGCGGCGCCAACCTGTGAGATCCAAGGCTGGCCCGCAATCGTAGTTTCCTGTGCCTTTGGCTCCGTTGCGGCCTCGCTCCATCTGTCCCGGTGCGGCAACGGCTCGTTTCTCATCAAATGATGTGCGGTCTCTCTAGTGTTTGGGAAGGAGAGGATGAACGAGCTAAGAATCTCGAACAAAACTCCGCAAGTATGAGTCAAAGCTCCATGAATGTGGATCATAATCAATCATAGGAGGGATGCTATGAGAAGTGGGAGGGGCATCAAGGGGCGTACATCAACAGTCGTTTTCCTGGCTACGCTGACGTTCTTGTTTGTCCTGCTGGTTTCGGGTGCCGCGATGGCTGCGCCTCCGTGGTCCGACGCGCCGAATTCTTGGTGGCAAAGCACTTATAGTCTTACCGAAACCCAGGCGGCGACTGTCGCCGACGGATATTCGGATGGCATGTTCCGTCCTGGACTCAACGTTACCCGTGCCCAGTTCGCCAAGATGGTCGTGGAGGGCTTCGGCTTGGAGACGGCGCTTCCCGTTACGGCAACGTTCCCCGATGTCCCAAAAACCAATTACTTCTATGCGTGGATCGAGGGGGCGGTGGATGCCGGGGTCATCGGAGGCTTCACGGACGGGAAATACCGGCCCGACAACAACATCATCCGTCAGCAGGCCAACTCAATATTAGGACTCTACCTTGCGGGAAGGGAGTTGAACCTTAGAGGGCATATCGCCGGTGACTTGGGCAACTATTCGTCTCTGAATGACTGGTATGCGGCCGAGGGGAATGCCATCCTTGTCGAGTTTGCCGACAGGACAAGCTTGGCCGCGGTGCATGCGCCCTCCACCGCCTACCTGGTGTACCACGGCGTGGTTGAGGGGAGCTTGAGTGGGGCGGCCCGGTATCTCGGCCCCAGTCAGAACCTCACCCGGGCTCAGGCAGTTGCTTTGATACTCCGTACGAAGAGCGTCACTTTTTCAACGACGCTACCTGCGATTACGGTACTTACGCCGTCATCTGGACCGGCATCGGGTGGAAATACGGTCATAATCACCGGAGCCAACTTCACCAGTGCGACTGTGGTTGAGTTTGGCACCAAGGATGCCCTCAGTTTCACTGTCAACTCCTCCGTACAGATTACGGCCGTCGCTCCTTCCGGCACCGCCGGAACGACTGTGGATGTAAAGGTAACAACGCCTGCCGGTACGAGTGCTACGAGCGCTGCTACCAAATACACATATGGTTTGCCGAGCGTTACTCTGCTGAGTCCGGCGGCAGGTGCGGCCGCGGGTGGCAACACCGTGGTCATCACCGGAGCCAACTTCACCGGCGCGACTGCAGTTATGTTTGGTTCCAGTAATGTTACAAGCTACGTGGTCAACTCCTCCACCCAGATCACGGCTGTTGCTCCTCCGGGCAGCGCCGGAACGACTGTGGACGTAAGGGTGAGCACGGCAGCCGGTACCAGCTCGACTAGCGACGCGAGTAAGTACAGCTACGGAATACCGGTGGTGACGTTGCTGGATCCGGCCGCGGGACCCGCGGCCGGCGGAACTGAGGTCGACATTTACGGTACAGGATTCACAGGCGTCAGTGGAGCGGATGCCGTGAAATTCGGGGTTAAGAACGCCATCAGCTTTGAGGTTGTATCGGCGACCCATATCGAGGCGATAGCCCCGTCGGGGACCGGTGGTACGACAGTGGATGTTACGGTAAAGAACCCCGTGGGTTACAGCGCGGCCACTGGTACCGCCAATGACTATGCATACGGAGTTCCCGCGGTAACGGCACTGCTCCCGAACTCGGGCCCGGCGACCGGGGGTACCACGGTCACCATCACCGGCACTGGGTTCGTGCCTGGAGCGACCGTACAATTCGGCGGAGCCGGCTATCCGGCAACTAATGTGACCGTTGCGAGTCCCACGAGTATCACCTGTATTTCCCCAGCCCATTCTGTGGGGAAGGTTGAGGTGACGGTCACCACGCCTGCCGGCGTGAGTTCGACTGAAGGAACCGGTAACGATTTCAGCTACGGAATCCCCGCGGTGACGGCGCTCAGCCCGAATGGGGGCAGCGTATCAGGGGGCACAACGGTAACCATTACCGGCACGAACTTCACCTCACCGGCCACCGTGTCGTTCGGCGGCACACCGGCGACGAGCGTGACAGTGGTCAACAGCACCACAATTACCTGCCTTTCGCCGTTGCATTCGACGGAGGTTGTTGACGTTACGGTGACCACCGGTGCAGGCACCAGCGCGACCGATGGTGCGGGCAATGATTTCGCCTATGGGGCTCCCACAGTGACGGCGCTCAGCCCGACCGCAGGTCCGGTGGGTGGAGGCACGGCGGTTACCATTACCGGGACTGGCTTTGTGCCCGGAGCTTCCGTGTCTTTTGGCGGCACTACCGCGACGAACGTTGTGGTAGTGGGACGTACCAGCATTACCTGTGTTGCCCCAGCGCGACTGGCAGGGGGTTTGGTCGATGTCATAGTAACGACGACGGGTGGGTCCAGTTCGCCCAGCGGGTCTGCGAATGATTACCAGTACGGCTCTCTGCACCTAGTAGTAACCGGAATCGATGATCCGGCGACGGCGGGTACTGCTTCCGGCATGACCGTGACGGTACTCGATCAGTCCAATAACGTTGTCACCAGTTATGTGGGCACAATCCACTTCACTTCGACTGACTCACAGGCTGTCTTGCCGTCAAACTACACCTTCACCTTGGCTGATGCCGGAACGAAGGCGTTTCCGGGGGGAGTCACTCTCAAAACCGCGGGTTCAATGACGGTAACGGCGACCGATGTTGCCAATCCGATCATTGTGGGGTCTCAGATCGTGACTGTGAACCCGGCTGCGGCTCACCATCTCGACTTCGGTCAGGAGCCCACGAGCACGGTTGCTGGGGTGGCTATTTCTCCATCCGTTACGGTGCGCATCGAGGATGAATTCGGCAACCTTGTGGATGACGACTCGACTCAAGTTACGGTAGCTATTGGGACAAATCCGGGCAGTGGCACGCTCAGCGGCACGACGTTGCAGACTGCGAGCAATGGCATTGCGACATTCGCTGGTTTGTCCATCAACAAATCGGGTACCGGCTACACGTTGACTGCAAGTGCCTCGGGGGTAACCGGGGACACGTCGAGCGCCTTCAACATCGCGCCGGGAGCCGCGGTCAAGTTGGCATTCGTTCAACAACCGACTGAAGCGGTGGCGGGTCAGGCCATAACTCCCGCGGTTACCGTGCGGGTCTTGGATGTAAACGACAACCTGGTAACAGCCGGGACAGTCAGCGTCGCAATTGCTATAGGCACCAATCCGGGCACCGGTACGTTGAGCGGCACACTGACGGTGGTAGCCGTCTCGGGCGTCGCGACGTTCAGCGATCTATCGATCAATCAAGCCGGCACGGGCTATACCCTGCAGGCCACGGCGAGTGGGCTAACAACGGCCACGTCGAGCGCCTTCAACATCACTGCCGCACCGTAGGAGGGTGTTTTCCGCCTTCTTGCGGTCAGCGAAACATGGGTAATGTAGCCGAGGGCCCCGTCTGGGGCCCTCGGCATTTCTTGCGGCCCACGCTCGTGCTACTGAGCGGCTGGCTCTCGCGGTGAAGCCGGAGCTAAAATGTGGCATCTCAGACTTGACAGTATACGACTCATATTTTATAATGCGCTCATGCTAATGAAGTTAAGAATCACTGTGCATCGAGCATCGGAGGATATGTAATGGGCAAGATCATCGGTATCGACCTGGGCACGACCAACTCTGCCATGGCCGTGTTGGAAGGTGGCGAGCCGACCATCATTCCCAACGCGGAGGGTGGGCGCACCACTCCGTCAGTCGTGGCCTTTGCCAAGACCGGGGAACAGCTGGTTGGTACCGTGGCCAAACGTCAGGCTGTTACCAATCCCGAGAATACGATCTTCTCCATCAAACGCTTCATGGGGCGTAAGTTCAGCAATGTGAGCGAAGAGATGAAGATCGTTCCCTATAAAGTAGTGGAGGGTCCCAACGGCGATGTGCGCGTTCAGGTAAAAGATGAGCAGTATTCTCCACCGGAGATATCGGCCAAGATTCTCCAGAAACTCAAGCGCGACGCCGAAGCCTTTTTGGGTACCGAGGTCACCGAGGCGGTTATCACCGTTCCGGCATACTTCGACGACGCCCAGCGGCAGGCGACCAAGGACGCCGGCAAGATCGCCGGTTTGGAAGTCAAACGGATAGTGAACGAGCCGACTGCAGCATCGTTGGCTTATGGACTTGACAAAGAACATGAACAGACCGTTCTGGTCTTCGATTTGGGCGGTGGCACCTTCGACGTCTCCATTTTGGAACTGGGTGACGGCGTGTTCGAGGTCAAAGCGACCAACGGTGATACTCATCTTGGCGGCGATAACTTCGACAAGACCGTGGTCGATTGGATCGTGAACGAGTTTCGCAAGGAGAAGGGTGTCGACCTGACCAAGGACCGTCAGGCTCTGCAGAGACTCTATGAGGCGGCTGAAAAGGCGAAAGTGGAGCTTTCCTCCGTACTTGAAACCACCATTAACCAGCCTTTCATCACCATGGATCAAAGCGGCCCGCTGCATCTGGAAATGACGCTTACCCGGGCCAAGCTGGAGGAACTCACAAGTGATCTGCTCGACCGGGTAGTCGGTCCTACCAAGCAGGCCATGGAAGATGCTGGCCTCAAGACCGGTGATATTGATCAGGTCATCCTGGTGGGCGGCATGACCCGTATGCCGGCCGTGCAGGAAAAGGTGCGCCGGCTTACCGGTAAGGAACCGCATAAGGGCATCAACCCGG
>CAZOJR010000078.1:0-8497 GCA_964580165.1 uncultured Gaiellales bacterium | reverse complement strand
CTACGAACTCCCTGTCGTTAGCGGCTTCCTCCAGTCTGGTCCGGGATATGGTTTGAAGGATGTACCAGGGATTGTGAGTTACTTCCCACATTTCAGGGGCCAGCTGTCTCCATAAGACGTCGGAGGAGTGGCTCCACGACCAGCGCATGTCAAGGGCCAAGTCGACGAGGCCATAGAGGGCATCGGGGATGCTCGGCACAGTAGGACGAGGTTGGGCGGTCATTAGCACCTCCTGAGGCACCGGGACCAGTACGATCATGAACCAGTCACTCATTCGGACTCGTACATGCTCAAGTTGGGTAAGCTGTTACGGAACGATGATATCCAGGAACCGACATCTCCAATCCCGCCAAACCTGCCACGGCAGGCTTGGCGGTTCTTCTCGCGCCTTCGGGAGCTCGCCTCCAGGTGCGGCCGGTGCCCTTGAGGAGCTGGCCACTCTCTACGGCGTGCAGACGAGTTACCGCGACACTCGGGGCCGATGGTGCGCGTCGCCCTCAGAGAGTGTGGTGAAGGTGTTGCGGGCCCTGGGGGCGGAGTTGAACGAAGAGGCTCTCCATATAGGACAGGCTCGGCAGCGGTTGGATGCTGCGGTCCGGGCGCGAAAACACGAACTCTGGAATCGCACGCTCGAGCCGGTCGTTGTGGCTTGGGATGGAGTGCCGCCGCCGCTTCTCATCCGGCTGCCTGAAAGATCGCGCGTGTTGGGAAGAGCCGGACTCCGACTCACGCTTGCTCATGAAGAGGGAGAAGAGGAAAAATGGCTGATCGGCCGGGACTCTCTGGAAGTCGTTGACAGCGAGACGCTTGGCGATCGCCGGTTTGTCGCGTGTCGGGTTCCGGGGGTGTTCACCGGGAGAGGGCACAGGACATCCGGCAAAGAAACAACACCCGACACAAAAAGGGAGCATCTGCCTTTCGGCTATCACCGTCTGCGGCTCGAACTGGGAGCGGTAACGGCTGAGACCGTCGTGATCTCGGCACCGCGTCGTTGCTGGGCACCGGGTGCGGATTTGTCCGATGAAAAAGACATGAGACGGTCGTCTGGCCTGCCACCTGGGAATTCAACAACGCCGCTGGACGTGCTGGGTCGCCGCCCATGGGCCCTCTTCGCACCGCTATACGCCTTGCGAAGCGAGCGGAATTGGGGAGCGGGTGATCTGGCGGATCTGGAGGAGCTTCGTGGCCAGACCGCTGCGCAGGGAGGCTGTGCGATCTCGACCCTGCCGCTCCTTGCCGGCTTTCTTGATGATCCGTTCGAGCCGGCGCCCTACCGTCCGGTTAGCCGTATCTTCTGGAATGAGTTCTACCTCGCGGTAGAACGTATCTCGGAGTGGCATCGGTGTCCGGCCGCTCGTGAGTTCTGGAGCGCCGCAGATACTCAGGCACTGGTACATGAGTTGCGCTCCAGTCCGCTGGTGGACTACCGGGGCGTGATGTGTCTCAAGCGAAAGGTGCTCGAAAAGCTTACCGATAGTTTCTTCTCGGACCCCGGCCCTGGAAGGCGGGATGCATTCACCTGTTATTTGCAGGCCAAACCGCTCGTGAGGGAGTATGCGGCATTCCGGGCCGAGCGGGAGAGACATCAAGTCCAGGAACGCGTGACTGCAGCCGTGCGATACCACCTTTTCTGCCAGTGGCAGATGGATGAGCAACTGGGCCGGTTGTCGGGATCTGCGGACGGCAGCGATTTGCTTGGTGTCGGTATTGCCTTCGGCAGCTGGCCCGGAGCGGAAAGCGGCCTAAAACGCTCGATGCCCGGCCTTTTTCTCGACCTGCCCGTGGGCTGCCATCCCGATGGGTTCGATACCTGGCGATGGCCGGATCTATTTGTGACTGGAATGTGTGCGGGAGCTCCTCCCGACAGTTTCTTCTCGCGGGGCCAGAATTGGGATTCCCCTCCCCTTCACCCGACGCGAATTCGGGACGGTGGCCACCAATACTTCGTGCAATGCCTGCGCAACCACATGCGACACGCGGACTACCTACGGATCGATCACGTAACGTCACTCCACCGGCTGTTCTGGGTACCTGAGGGAGCGCAGGCAGTGGATGGAGTGTATGTGAGCTATCCGGCGGAAGAGCAATATGCCGTCTTGTGTCTCGAATCATGTCGGAACCGGACGGTCGTGGTAGGCGAAGATCTGGGGACGGTTCCCCCGGGCGTGCGCTCTGCCATGAGACGCCACGGTCTGCTGCGTACATGGGTGTTTCAAGCCGCTCTGCGACCACGAGCGAGAGAGATGATCGCGGCTGTGCCGGTGGGTGCTGTCGCTGGTCTCAACACCCACGACATGTTCCCTTTCGCAGGATTTCTGAAGGGTGATGACATCACGGCCCGGGTCGAGACGGGTCAACTGGACGAATCGGGAGCACATCGAGAGAGATTGGCACGGCGGCGCGTCGTGGAAAGACTGGCGGGCTTTCTCGAAACGTCGATGCCTGACGGAGGCGGATCGGATGACGGGTTGCTGAAACGGGCGCTAGCCTTTCTAGCTGCAAGCCCCGCCGAATTGGTGGTTGTGAATCTTGAGGACCTTCTATTCGAGACTAAGCCTCAGAATCTGCCGGGAACGGGGATTGAAAGGCCGAACTGGCGGAGAAAGGTGAAGATGCCGACGCCGGAGACTATTGGCGATTCTGTGGCCCGACCTCGCTTGGATTGAAGTTACCCTTTATGCACCATCTACGCACAGGACAACATATCAATAATACGGAAGTATGAAGAAGTATGATTATTCAGCGGTCTACTTAAAGGTGCTAGCTATTTTCATTAGCTTATCGAAACCCTCTAGCTGCAGCCAGTTGTTTCTAAGTATTTTTCGCAATCCAATATGTGAACCCCAACTTGCCAATTGCGTAGTATTAATGACCCTGGCTGTGCAGGATATCTCTACATTAACTTTGCAGAATCTTTTGTGAAATCCGATAGTCTCTAAGAATTCATTTACAGTAGTGGGATGCCAGAGTGTTCGCGATCCATTTGTAATATACTTAAGTCCGCTATCTAGGTAATGCTTGGATAGGGTATAGAAAAGTGCTGCATTGGGCTGGTGTCTATGTAGTCGGATATCGGACTTCATACTTCCCAGGCTTACGGCTTCGTCAACAATAAGGCAGACAGCATAGGCTGCTAGATCGCCGGAATAAAATGCTCCCCAAAATTCCGTTCCTGGATACTCTGCTAACTGGGCAGTATGCTTAACATATTGGTGTAGTGTTGGGGAGTGCATACCGTAGCGTTCAACTTGTTCTTTGTAGATGGGATATGTCAGGTAGGGGAAACGGGCCCCTTCGATGCGATGAACGTTGCAATCACGAAGACCTTTGCGGACTGAACGTCTTCCGCGGGAAGAACGAATACTGTCTAGTTCATAGTTCTCTTGGTCGCAGACTGTCCACCACCATTCGGAGTTGTCGAAGGCGTCCCAATGCGTTGTCCAGCAGCCTAACAGGGCGTGAGTCCGCGACATGGCTCTCCGCAACTCGGAGCGATCCACATTGATGGGCACATGAGGCATGCAGAGTGGCATAAGTACACGACCGTACAAGTTCCAAGGGATCCCGTCAATCCAAATGACGTCTGAAACATGTTTTGCGTATTCTTGGAAGGAAAGCTCGGTCTTACCTGTTTCCGTCGGGTCGTGTCTCACATCGGTGCGCAGATCTTGACCTCCGTTCAAGCGGCCGGATTTGAAACGCTTTTCTCGTTTGATCGTTGCGTTATCAACACTCGTGCAAGTATGACAGAGTATGTGGACAATCAGGCAACATCCTCTGGCACCTGCTCTATACTCAGGTGGCTCGCCAGCGAACTTCAACCAGGAAGACTGTGAGGCCGAATGCGGATCTGGATAGCTACGGTGAGCGAGCAGGTGCCCTCCGACTCTCCGTCGGAGCGTCTTCTCCGTGGTGGCACTTGGGCTCACGAGCTGGCACGCAGGGGTCACCAGGTGATCTGGTGGACCGACAACGTAGACCACATGCGAAAACGGATTCGGGCGCGCGAGGATGTAGTTGTCGGTCTCTCTCCCGGACTCGAACTACGGATGGTGGCCGGGCCCGGCTATAAGCGCAGCGTTTCCCTGGCACGTATCCGTCACTACCGGCGTACGTCCGCAAGACTGAAGAAGTGGATGGCGGAGAGTGAGGCGCCGGACGTGTGTCTGGCTGCGTTACCGGCTTTGGAGTGGGCCGAGGCCGCCTTGGATGCCGGTGTTGCCGGAGGATTTCCCGTTGTGGTCGATTGTCGCGACATGTGGCCAGATCATTTCGTTGACGTGGTTCCTCGCTTCGCGAGAGGTCCCGCAAGGTTTGCGTTGCTGCCGCTCTTCAGGCAGAAGAAACGCGTGCTTCAGAGGGCCTTCGCGATTTCCGGCGTGACGAGCCAGTTCGTCGAATGGGGCCTGGACGCAGCCGGACGGCGGCGTAATGACGTGGATTTTGTTGCTCATCACGCGTATTCACTGCCGATGTATGATGCGGAAACCTTGGCACTGGCGGCCGAATCATGGGATGAAGCCGGGGTCGAAGAAGACCGCCGTCTGCTCACCGTATGCTTCTTTGGCGTGCTGGCGAGCGGTTTTGATTTTGGGCCGGTGATGGCCGGCCTTCGCCTGCTGGGATCGAGGGCCTCGCAGGTTCGGCTCGTGGTCTGCGGAGATGGCTATAACCTTGAGAACATCCGCGAAACCGCACATGATATGAACAATGTCCATTTTGCCGGTCATGTGCCAGGCGCGCGCATCAAGACGATGATGGAGAGGTCCGACGTAGGACTTGCTCCGTATGTGGGCACACCCAACTTCTTGCTCAACATACCGGGGAAGGTTAGCGAATACCTGTCGGCCGGATTGCCTATAGTCAGTGGAATCGGAGGGGCTATCGGTGAATATCTGGATCGTAACGGCTGCGGATGGCGGTACTCCAGCGCCTCGGAGTTCGCGGAGTGTCTAACGCGATTGCTTGACCAGCCGGACACTCTGCGGGTCGCGCGTTGTCATGCCACAGAGGCGTTCGAACGAGACTTCCGGGCGGATAAGGTTGCCGGTGAGGTTGAACGTGCCCTGGAGCATGTTGCTGAACGCTGGACGGCTGCTACCGGCTCGTGAAAGCTGTGCCTGCCTCCCGTACGCTTGACTCGAGGGCTGACGCAACTAGATCCACGTCGTGTTCTGAGAGATTGCTGTGGAATGGCAGTGCCAGTGTCCGGCCCACGAGTGATTCGGTCACCGGCAGAGGGTCTTCTGCAAGGCCTAACGGGCGAATGAAGGGCTGTAGATGAATGGGCACGAAGTACGCTCTGACCGGTATCCGTCGCCGGTCCATACCCGCGATCACGTCAGCCCCATCAATGCCCGGCGCTAGGGTGATCACATAAACAAACCAGCTCATCCGCACGGACGGCTCTACGTGAGGCAAATTAATCCCGGCGATATCGCGGAGCTTTTCTTCGTACATAGCCGCTACGCTGGCACGCCGGCGAAGTATTCCATCGAGACGCTTGAACTGCGAACAGACTAGGGCTGCGCTCATCTCGTCCAGTCGATAATTGAATCCGAGTCTGACATGCTCCAGCCAGGGACCGCTCCCTCTGCCCTGGTTGCGCGCGCTCCTCGCGTATCCGGCCAGATCGTCGTTGTCTGTAACGATGACGCCCCCTTCGCCGGCGGTAATCTGCTTATTGGGGTAGAAGGCGAAAGCAGCTCCGGAGCCCAGGCTCCCGAGTTTTTGGCCGTGGTATTCAGCGCCCAGACCCTCGCAGGCGTCGTCGATTAAGGCCAGATTGTGACGGGAGGCGATCTCGGTGAGGGCATCCCACGGAGCCGGATGCCCAAAGACGTCCACGGCCATGATCGCTTTTGTGCGCGGAGTGATCTTCCGTTCCAGGTCGGCAGGGTCGAGATTGTATGTATCCGGATCGATGTCGACAAAGACCGGAGTAGCATGTTCGTAGAGGATCGCATTGACGCTCGCCACAAAGGTGAAGGAGGGGACAAGGACCTCATCGCCAGTGCCAATCCCCAGTCCGCGAACCAGCAGATGCAGCGCGGCCGTTCCGGAATTCACTGCGACGGCGTGACGTACACCAACATACCGGGCGACTGCCTCCTCGAATTCAACGCAATGTGGACCCAGGGCCAGCCGGCCCGAGCGGACCACAGCGGTCACTGCGGCAACGTCGTCCTCGGTTATCTCAGGAGCCGACATGGGTACGAGGTAGCCGGACTCAGGTAAATCAGCCGGTGTCATGCTCTACTCCGTTCCAAGCCGAGGAGTTTGAAAAGCGTCTGAAGAATTATCTGTAGGTCTGTCATCATCGATTGACGGGCAAGGTAGTCGACCTCGAGCTTGAGTTTGGCCGGCATTATCCTCTCTCTGTAGACCTCTTCCCAGTCGTCGCCTTTAAGCAGACTTTCTTCGTCAGAGTATTTCAGAGCCGCCACGCCGGTGATCCCAGGCTTGGCAGAGAGCACCTGACGCTGCTCTTCGGTGTATATAGCGACGTACTCAGGGTCTTCTGGGCGCGGCCCGACGAAGCTCATGTCACCGCGAAGAACGTTCAGCAGTTGAGGCAGTTCGTCGAGTTTGTGGCGCCGCAGCCTACGACCTAACGGAGTCACCCGCGGGTCGGCCCAGATGGTCACGGATGAACCCTTGCTGGGGACCATGGTCCGGAACTTGTATAGCTGAAAGGGCCGTCCGTATTGACCGGCGCGGGTGGCTTTGTAGATTACCGGGAGGCCATCTTTGATCCATACGAGAAGCGCGATAGCCAGCAATAAGGGCGTCGCCAGGATTATCCCCACCCCTGCCAGAACGATATCGAAGACCCTTTTCAACACCGCCGGGAAGCCCGTCACGAAGTCCCGCAGTGGCAAACCAGGTTCTGCAGCAACGTATCCCCACTTCCCGCCTTCGCCACGTATGTACTCTAACCGGTAAGATGTGAAGCCGGTGGTACAGAGTAGGCACGGCCCGCCGGAACGACACCGGAAAGTGAGTTTACGTGTCCGAGCAAAGACCGACAAGGCTCATATATGTCACTGCCTCCATGCCCTTTGGTTCGGGCGAAGAATTTCTGGTTACTGAAGCCAATGAATTAGTCCGCCAAGGATGCGAGATACTCGTAGTCCCTCGTTCCCCCAAGGGGAAGGTATTCAATCAAGACGCCGCCGGGCTGGTATGTCGTAGCCTTCGTCGCTCTCTTCTTGGCGCTGCGGTGCTGTTTACCGCGATGCTGGAATGCGCGCGACGCCCCCAGGCGGCCGTGCGCGCGTGCGCTTTGTTGTTCAAGAGCCGGAGCATATCTGTCATTGCCAAGAACATGGTAGTGCTCCCCAAAGGGTTCTGGCTCGCCCGCGTGATACGGAAGTGGCCTGCCGGTCACATACATGCGCACTGGGGTCGTACCACCGCCACAATCGCGATGATCGCGAGCGAAATGACGGGTATTCCGTGGAGCCTAACTCTTCACAGGGATGATATTGCGCACCCGAATCTACTGAGTATCAAGATGGAAAAAGCCTTATTTACCAGGTTTATCTCACGCTCGGGTATGGACATCGCGCGTGAGGTAGGAGCCTCGGGTCCCTCTCATAGGCTGTGCGTCATACACATGGGCGTAACGCTCCCCGCGTGCCTGCCTGCGAGGAGAGCAGGAGAAGGCGACCTCCTGACCGTGCTCTGCCCCGCGCATCTGTATCCCATCAAGGGGCATGAATACCTAATCAAAGCCGCCAGCATTCTCAGAGATCGCGATCTGACCTGCAGGTTGTGGATAGCAGGCCAGGGCTTTCTGCTGAAGACTTTACAGCGGCAAGTTGCCGATCTTGAGCTGGAGGATATGGTCAGCTTCCTGGGACAGGTGCCCCATGAGCGGATCCTGGAATGGTACCGGGAGCGCCGGATAGATGCCGTGATTCTTCCGAGCATCGACCTCGGCAGCAATGAGCACGAAGGTATCCCGGTGGCACTCATGGAAGCGATGGCCTATGAGATACCTGTTGTATCAACGGAGACAGGGGGCATTCCGGAATTGATCGGTGGTGGAGCAGGGCTGATGGTTCGTCAGCGAGATCCCGCCGCCTTGGCCGATGCGTTGCAGCAACTCATCCAGAATCCCTCTGTGCGCGCACATCTGGGACTGGCCGGCAGGCGGCGGATTGAGGAACAGTTTGCGGTACGGCAGACCGCCGCGGATCTTCTGCGGTGTGTTGAGACTGCACGGCCGCTTGGGGGCTAGGTCGCGGATCTCATGTGACTCGGGTTTTGAACCGATGAGAAGTGACAGGGCAGGAGACCGGGATTGCGGCTGTTGGTACACTGCCTGAACGAGAACCGCTATTTGGAGGTTGCACGTGGTGTCCGCGCCGAAGGTCATTCTGGTAACAGGGGGAGCTGGGTATATCGGCTCCGTTCTGACGCGCGAACTGCTCTCGCGAGGCTACCGGGTTGTGGTAGCCGACGCTCTCCTGTTTGGAGGGGAGGCTCTGCT
>CAZOJR010000077.1:0-8523 GCA_964580165.1 uncultured Gaiellales bacterium | reverse complement strand
TCGAACGTAACACCCGAATCCGAGGTCAGAGCCCGCTCGACCACCCGGCGCTCCACCCCTTTCCGCAGAAGTTCCGCCTGGATCCTCTGCGGCCCCCATCCGCTTCTGAGTTTCTCGGCAACGTAGTGCCCCACGAACCTCTCGTCATCAAGGTAACCAAGCCGTTGCAGCCATGCGACCGTGTCGGAAATGACCTCCGGATCGAAGCCGTCCGTTTTTAGACGAACCTCGATCTCTCCGCGCGAACGGTCCCGAAGTGCCAACAAGCCAAGGGCCCGCTCGCGTGCGCGATAAGGTCGGTCTCTGCAAAGCAGGTCTTCTTGAGCCCGCTCGGTCAAGATCTGCCCGGCCCGAAGTCCTGCCCGCTCCACAATATCCGCGGCAAGATTGAGGGCTGGCTTCCCATCAAGGTATACGGTGAAGCGGTCGGAACACCTGTGCGTAGCCGCAAGAGACGTGATCACCCCCGCACCGCGGGAGACCGGCTCATCTGACTTTGCCAGCGACATACGACTCTGAACCACCCACTCGTACCCTGGCTCCTCAAGCTCCCTATTTGGAAGCCTCGGCGCCACTCACAGAGCCAGTCTGCGATACGTTCTCGCCGGCAACGTCAACATCACTGGCGGTGCCTCCGGCGCCTGTATTGTTCCACTCCGGGTTTACGGCCTGTACAACCTCTGCATGCAGTTGCCTGAGCAGCTCCGGATTGTCACGCAGAAACTGCCGGACGTTTTCCCGGCCCTGGCCTAAACGCTGATCACCATAAGAAAACCACGCTCCACTCTTCTGAACGATCTTGTTGGCAACAGCCAGATCGAGCACATCACCTTCGATGGAAATCCCCACCCCGTACATGATGTCGAACTCGGCCTCCTTGAACGGTGGGGCCACCTTGTTTTTCACCACCCGGACCCTGACGCGATTACCGACCGCCTCGGTACCTTCCTTGAGCGTCTCGATGCGCCGTATATCCAACCTCACCGACGAATAGAACTTGAGCGCGCGGCCACCCGGCGTCACCTCGGGATTGCCAAACATCACGCCCACCTTTTCCCGTAACTGATTGATGAAGACAGCACTGGTCTGGGTCTTGCTGATAGTGCCGGCCAGCTTGCGAAGCGCCTGGCTCATCAACCGCGCCTGAAGGCCAACATGAGAGTCCCCCATATCACCCTCAAGCTCAGCTCGAGGTGTGAGGGCGGCCACGGAATCGATCACCACGATATCAAGTGCGCCGCTCCGGATCAGGAGTTCCGTGATTTCCAACGCCTGCTCACCGTTGTCAGGTTGCGACACCAGGAGTTCATCAATGTTGACACCGATCTTGCGGGCATAGGCCGAGTCCATAGCGTGCTCGGCATCAATGAATGCCGCCCTGCCTCCCGCCTTCTGAGCTTCGGCGATCATGTGCAAGGCCAAGGTGGTTTTCCCGCTCGACTCCGGGCCAAAAATCTCGACTACCCGACCCCGGGGCACGCCACCAACACCCAGTGCCAGATCGAGCGCCAGAGAGCCGGTAGAAATGGCAGGGACCCGCAGGGCGGCCGACTCGTCTCCCAGCCGCATAATGGAGCCCTTGCCGTATTGCCGCTCGATCTGAAGCACAGCCATTTCGAGGGCCTTATCCTTTTCCACAGCTCCTCCTAACCTGTGTTAACCATCTTTTGTTGTGAAGACCGTCTGTGCTAGGACAGAATAGACTGCGCCCTCACGGCTTAACCGGCTCTCGTACAAGCACACCGACTCTACCGCAAACCAAGTCCGCCCAGTCTCCGACCTTGGTTGTACAGCCCCCGGCTTGCGTAATCTAGCCACCGTCAGATGTGGTCGAAAGGGGCGCTTCTCTCTTTGCATCACGTCCGCTTCCTCTAAGCCACTCATAACCGTCTCGAACAGCGCATCAAAAACACCATCGGGATCGGCTATGCCCAAGGCCACCACCCGCACACGTCTGAAGGAGGGCAGAAACAGAAACCCCTCCATCAGCGCCGTCCCTCCCAGGTCTAACGACAACGAGTCAACTACCTCTCTAGCCGCCGATGCCTTGCCACCGTCTACCTCTCCGATAAAACCCAAGGTGACATGAAGCTGATCTTCTTTGATCAGTCGCAGACCCGGAAGCCCCGCTAGAGCCTTCTGAGCCTCCTGCACGAATGCGGTAGCGCCTCTCGGTACCGGCACGCCTACAAAAAGCCGCTGCTTCCGGACCGCGGCCGGCTCCACATCGCTCACTCCTCCTCCGACAAGTCCGAGGTCCGCTCCCCATCTCTCCCCGCGCGTCCGCCGAGCGTTCGCCACGCAAGGACGAAGTAATCAAGTCCGCTCCCCACCGTCAGCACCAGCATGAGCACTACCAGATACCAGGTCACCCGATGTCCCCACAACGTCCACTCAGGCTTCAACCAACGAGGCTCAATGATGAGGGCCGCGATAGCCAGCATCTGACTCGCTGTCTTGATCTTGCCCCATCGACTGGCCGAGATTACGACGCTCTGCGCGGCAGCCACCATTCGCAGGCCCGACACCGCCAGTTCGCGAGCAATAACAACCATAGCAACCCAAGCGGACAGTTCGCCAAGCTCGATCAAGGAAACCAGGGCCGCGATCACCAGCAGTTTGTCGGCCAAGGGGTCGAGAAAGGTCCCCATGACCGTCGTCTGACGATTTCGCCGCGCTAGATAGCCATCAACATAATCACTCGCCGCCGCTATCACGAAGACTACCAGCGCCACGATATCTCCACCGGGAATGGCAGCAAGCAAGAACACCATGAATACAGGCACCATGAGAACCCGGAACAGACTAATGGTGTTCGGCAGGTTAGGCCGCATCGATCGTTCCCACCAAATCGTATCCCACAGCAGCATCCACTTTCACCTTCAGCACATCTCCAGGTTCAGTCCCGTCAGGAAGACATCCCTCCACGTAAGTCACACCGTCGACTTCGGGAGCCTGCCCCTCCGTATGCCCCACGGTTCCCACGCTCTCTCCCGCCTCGTCTATCTCGACCGAGTCGATCATCACGTTGACCGTCTCTCCAAGTATGGCCTGGTGCATCTGCTCGCTACTGGCCTGCAGAATTGTGTTTAGACGGTTCAAACGCTCCTGCGCGGTTTTCCGCCGGATCCTCGGCCGGAGTTTCGCAGCGACAGTCCCTTCTTCAGGACTGTATACGAACCCTCCCGCGTAATCAAATCGCGCTTCTTCGACGAAGTTCATGAGATGGGCGAAGTGTTCGTCGGTCTCGCCGGGGAAGCCCACAATAAATGCCGACCGTACCGAGACATCCGGCATCAAGCGCCGGGCTTCTCGGAGCAGTGCCAGATAGGCATCACCGTCCCCCCATCTTCCCATCGCCCGGAGCATCGTCGGATGAGAATGCTGAAAAGGAATGTCTAGGTAGCGACACAGCTTTGGCTGTTCTGCCATGTACTGCAGGAAGTTGCTGGTGAGATCTTCCGGCTGCAGATACATAATTCGTATCCGCCGCACCCGTTCATCGGCCGCCAGCATATCGACCAGACCGGCAAGGTCCAGACCATCGCTGCTCCAAATCGCCGTGTTCTGGCCCACCAGAACAAGTTCGCGGGCTCCCTCCCGCAGACAGTCATCCGCTTCGCGGAGGACCTCCTGCGCGCCGATGGAATAGTACGAACCCTTGATCGTGGGAATGGCGCAGAATGTACAGAATTCATCACAGCCGTCCGAGATCTTCACATAGGCGTAAGACGTCCTCTGGACGCGCCGGTGGCGAGAATCGCCACCGGCGCCGCTACCATCACCGTTTTCAGGCAGACTTAGGCCGGCCCCGCTTCCAAGAGACCGCACCAGTCCAGGCTCGTCCGGCCCGCCAGCCAGTCCAAACCATCCCGAGACCTCGGGGATCTCCCGCATCAACTCCTCACGATACCGCTCTACCAGGCATCCCATCACCATGACACACTTGTCTGGATAGTCCGCACAAGCTTCCAAGATGGCAGCTATGGACTCCTCTTTGGCGTCCTGAATAAATCCACAGGTATTAATGAGGATATGCGTGGAATCTTCGGGATCGGAAACCGTCACAATGCCGGCAAGCGATAGCAAGCGCGTGATTCGCCTGCTATCAGCTTCATTCTTGGGACAACCCAGGGTCACAATAAAAACCCTCACGGGCAAAGCCGGTTCAGGGTTCATTCTAAGAACTAGGCTCTGCGCCGGCCTCTGTCACAGTGAAAATGAAGGTATCGCCTTCAGTATCGAGGGTGATAGGATTGCCGTTGACCTCCACCCCCAGGACACTCGGATCGCCTACGTTCATCCAGTAACGCTTGGCGCTATCGAAAGTCTTGTGGCCTCCTGCTGAGAGCGTGCCCGCGAACAACTCAGCCCCATTTTCGTCGTTCTCGCGTACAACCAGCCAGCAACTTCCTTCGGTGACCGTCAGTTGTAGCGTCACGTTCTCTCCGGTGGCAGCCGCCTCTGTCGTGGTGGAAGAGCCGTTTGCACCTGTTGTGGTGGTGCTCTCGCTGGTTCCAGTAGTCGTCGTAGCATTACTGAAGCTACTACTGTCAAGCGGGGTCGAATCGTCCTGCCCCCGACCCGAACCGAACCAAGCGAGAAAAAACACCGCCGCTACAGCCAGCACAGCGACAATGGCATAGCCTCGCTGGTTGCGGCGCGTACGCTGCTTTTTCCGCTCGGCGGCCGTGCGCGAACGCGACTGCTGAACGGCCTCGCTCCTCAACGGCGGCGCCTCATCCCTGCGCCTTTCGACACCGAGGCGCAGATTGTCGATGAGCTCGTCCGGGTCGAGCTTGAGAAAAGATGCGTAAGTCCGCAAGAACGCTTTTACAAAAGTGGGGCCCGGCAACACCTCATAGTCGTCCTCTTCCAAGGCCTCCAAGTACTTAGCTCGGATCTTGGTGGCAGCCTCAACGTCTTTGATGGTAAGGCCCTTGCGGATACGAGCCTCGCGCAGACTGTTACCTATTGCAGACACCGGATTCCAGCAAGCCCTCTCGGATCAGGCGCGCCGTATTAGGGACGAACCGGCGCGCATCTTGCACTGGATTGGGACTTGTGCCGAATTCACGGACGAAATGTCTTCCTTCCATTCGTGGCCCCAGATAGAACGGGGCGTAGTACTCGATCGGGAGCCCCTCGACAACGTCGGTAAATCTACCATCATCGAATGCTCTTTCCAAGAAACGTATGTCCTCACGGAAAAACCGGGCATAACACAAGATAATGGATCGCTCCCAGTACGTAGCACCAGGCAGCGCCGGTGCAAGGCACAAGGACGTCAGTCATCGCCGTTTTCACCATCAGCCGGATAATCATCGGCTCTGAGCGAGGCCAGCACATGCTCAAACTCGTCGGGTTCAATCAGAATTTGGCGGGGCTTGCTTCCCTCCCACGGACCCACTATACCGCGCCGCTCAAGCATGTCGATCAGCCGGCCCGCTCTTGTATAGCCCACTCTCAAGCGACGTTGAAGCATAGAGACCGAGGCACTGCCGGTCTCGATCACCAACTGGGCGGCATCGACCAGCAGTTCGTCAGAATCGGGGTCGAAAGATTCGTCGTCAGCCTTCTTGACTTCCGCCGGCCTTTTCAGCAGTTCCTCTCTGAATTCGGGCTCTGCCTGGTGGCGCCAGTGATTCACGAGTAAGGCAATCTCCTCCTCCGTAATATAGGCACCCTGCACGCGTTGCATGTGGCTGGATCCAAGAGGCTTGAAGAGCATATCGCCCATGCCGAGCAGGGTCTCGGCACCATTTACGTCGAGAATGACCCGGGAATCCGTCTGGCTCGACACGGCAAAGGCGATGCGCGAGGGAATATTGGCTTTGATCATACCGGTGATGACGTCCGCCGACGGACGCTGGGTAGCCACCACAAGATGAATGCCTACTGCCCGTGACTTCTGAGCCAGGCGGATGACGTGATCCTCCACCTCTTGTGGTGAAGCCATCATCAGGTCGGCCAGTTCGTCTATGACGATAAGGATACAAGGCATCGGCCGTTCGCCGCGCCGAGCGCGAGTCTTGTTCATCTCGCTCAGAGTGCGTGCATGATCGAGCTCCATCAACTCGTAACGATCTTCCATCTCTTTGACCACGTTGTGGAGAACGCCGGCTGCATCCTTCATGTTGGTGACCACCGGCACCAGCAAATGTGGAATCCGGTCGTAGTGTGACAGTTCAACCTTTTTCGGATCGATCATAATCATGCGCACCTGCTCGGGGGTGCTCCGCAGAAGCACGGACGACACGATGCAGTTCACGCATCCGCTCTTGCCCGAACCGGTGGTGCCGGCGATAAGCAGGTGCGGCAGTTTGGTTAGATCGGCATATACCGCCTTGCCGGATATGTCCTTGCCCAGCCACACCATGAGCGGTCCGGCCGACTTCGGAAACTCGTGATAGATGTCACCCAGCGTGACCCAGTCGGGTCGTTGATTGGGGATCTCCACTCCCACAGCCGATTTGCCTGGGATCGGAGCAAGAATCCGGATCTCGGTTGTAGCAAGAGCATATGCCAGATCATCCTTGAGCGAGGAGACTTTTGCCACTTTGGTACCGGGCGCCAACTGCAGCTCGTAGCGTGTCACCCGCGGGCCCACGACCATGCCGATGATCCTCGCCTCCACCCCAAACTGCGACAAAGCCTGGAGAAGTACGGCCGCGATATCCCGCTCTCCGCTGCCCCGCCCGGTGTTAACCGGCGCGCTCTTATGAAGCATGTCCGACTCGGGAAGTAGATAGCCGGGGTCGGCAACCGGCAATTCGATTTGTCGAGGCTGTCTCGCCAGACCGGGCAAAGCCTCTTGCCGCAACACGGCTTCCCCGTCACCCTGCAGCACCTCAATCGTGGCAGCCGCTTCGTCCCCAACACCGGGCCCCGTGACTCCCCCCTCCCCGCTTTTCTCCTTTGGCGCAGAGAAGCTCGCCGCATTTTCTGCATTCGTACCAGCCTTGGAGGGCATGGTAGCAACAGCCCCCTCACCGCCTGGTCCGTAAATGTCGGCAAATGCCTCCGCCCCATCCACCAGCCCATGCCCCCGTCCATCGCGGCCATATTCGATGGGTGCCAATGGACTCCGCGAGGACGAGCGTCCCTCTGCCCAGTCGTCGAACGCATCGCCGAAGGTCCCATGAGAAGCGTTTCCGATTCCAGCAGATTGCGTGCGCGCTTCCGCTTGGGTCAGGTCGACCGGGCCAAACTGCGGAGCAGTCCCCGTTGTTACCGCATCACCGGCAGATCCGCCCAGCACAGCTGTGCGGGCAGTTGCAAGCCCCGGCGCGATCAGGGTTGATTCGGCATCCCCATTACGACGTCGAGTCACAAGCGTACTTCGCTCGGCCGAATTCTTGACCACCTGGGCGGCACGACGTGTCCGCCTGCCCACCCAGCGTGCGGTTATCCCGGTGACGAGGCTGACACCGGCCAGGCCGGCCAACCAGCCGATTATGCCCACGCCCACGACGCCAACCAGCGCGTGAAGGCCCGCGTAAAATGCCTCACCCAGCCCTCCGGCCCTGCCCTCGAACTCCGCCCGCACAAACATCTCTTCCCCATGCCCCCCAAACGGAGGCGCCCCGGCGCTCACCAGCACAAACAGACCGAAGAGAAACACGGCCACGCCGGCAAAATGTAGCGACCGCCAGACTCTCAACTCGAAGACTGTGGTTACACCGACCGCAATCAACGTCAGTGGCACCAGAAACGCCAGTCTGCCGAAAGCAAAACCTAGAGCCGCATTAACCGCTCCTCCGACAACGCCACCTTTTTCGGTCGCGATCAAAGCAAATAGAAGAAAGATAGCCACCCCGAATAGCACCAGAGCGGTGAGTTCCCGCACGCGCTCAGAACTTGACTGCCGGGGAGAGCGGGCATGACCGCCGGTAGCCGCTCTACGGGTAGTGCCCGTGCTTCGCTTGCTCCTCGAACCGGTCTCCGCTCCCGTGCCGCGGGCGGAGCCGGTAGACCTACCCTGTCCGGTCGCTGCCCGCCGTGTCCTCTCTGTACTGTTGGAGGCCCGTGCGGCCACGATCAATGCACTCCCATGCAACTACACCTCTACAATCACGGGCAAAACCATGGGACGCCTGCCGGCTTCCTTGCGCAGAAACTTCTGGAGAACATCGTGGACTCGATTCTTCAGAAGGCCAAGATCGGTTACCTGCTGCATCTCTTCGGTGCTGAGCGACTCCACCACCAGCTTCTTTGCAGCCTCGGTAAGCCTATCCAGTTCACCGGCATGTGCAAACCCTCTGAATACCACCTCCGGCTCACCGATCACCCTGCCGTCTTGTGAGCTTCGCACCACCACCACCATGACCAGGCCATCGCTGGCAAGATGCTGCCTATCCCGCAGGACAAGATCCTGTACACCGCCAATAGCAAAACCATCGACCAAGATCATGCCTGCCTGCACACGCCCATTCACTCCGGCACGATCGGGGCCCAGCTCAAGGATGTCCCCGTTCTCCAATAGGAAAATATGCTTATAATCGTGTAGAGTTAAAAGCCGGA
>CAZOJR010000076.1:0-8574 GCA_964580165.1 uncultured Gaiellales bacterium | reverse complement strand
CGTTAGCCGGGGTAACAGGCCCTAAGATAAGCCCGGCGGCAAGAAGCGCTATAAAAAGCGCAACCGTAGCTAAAAGTACGATCCTCCCCCGCCTGTTTTTCATGGCAAAGCAACCAGTGTCCATTAAAAAAACCTCCTCACTCCCTAATAGCGCACGAATGCAAAGACAGCTTCCAGAGTCACCAGAGTCACTGAGGATGCACCAGACCAGCCGCCCAAATCCCATAAAGGGATCAGACGTTATACTTCTGCAAGTATTGGTACTGCACAAAGTACAACGAACGCGCATGGGAGTCAAGTTTTATCGCGCGAATGTAATGGCTTTTCGATCAAGATCGCTCGAGACCAGTCGAGATCGGCCCCCGGGCTCCTAGACTCCCGGCTTAACCGTTGGCCGGTTTTGCCGGCCAGGACCCTCGCCCGCAAGGTCTTGACCGCTTATCACGGGTGCTTGCCACCACCGCTTGTCATGCCGGCTTACACATGACTGCTTGTGTCTGCCCGCTCGCGTACGTATACTCACTCAAATAATACTTCTTGCAGTATTACGCTTCGATATTTCCGGTACCGAGATACAGACTTCGGCACCGAGGATTACGCCCTGATAGACCCTAGTAGGTAAGGCGAAGGAGATACACACATGGAGCAAGGCAGACTCAGGCACGGCACGGTGTCAACAACGGCTTTGGCGATTCTCATCTCGATCTTACTTTTGATCTTACTAATCTTCGTCTGCGGTTGTGGGTCAGATTCACCCACGGACGTCTCCCAACAGATAACCACCACCACGCCGGCTACGGCTACGACCACCGGCGATACAACAGCTTCCACCGTTATCGGGCAGGGCACCGTCAGCTTCACTGACCAGGGAGGACGCCAGGTCACCGTTCCCCAACCTATCGAGAGTGTCTTTTGCACCAGTCCGATAGGAACTAACCTCATGTACATGCTGGCCCCGGACATGCTGGTGGGCTGGAACGTCACGCCTACCGACCTGGAGAAGCAGTACATCCCTGAGCAGTACCGGGAATACATAGGGTTGGGCGGCTGGTATGGCAAGAACACCACCGGCAACGTCGAGGAGATCATCAAGCGAGCCCCCGACGTGGTCTTTGACATGGGGACCATCGACAACACGTATATCGACTCCGCGAATCGCACCCAGGAACTCCTTAACACCCCGGTAGTCATGGTGGACGGCAGCCTAACTGAGAGCGGCGACGCCCTCCGCTACGTCGGCAAGCTGATAGGCCGCGAAGAGCGGGCGGAGCAACTGGCCGCCTACTGCGACACGGTGGTGCAGGAAGCGCAGGCCATCGCCGCCGAGTTGACGGACGACCAGAAGGTCAAGGTCTACTACGCCGAGGGAGCCAAGGGGCTCAACACCGACCCCGCGGGATCGCAACACACCGAGGTACTCGACCTCGTTGGCGGCGAGAATGTGGCTCAAGTTGAGATCGATGCCGCAGGCTACGGCATGTCGCCGGTGTCGCTTGAGCAAGTCATTGCCTGGAATCCCGACGTCATCCTGGTGGCAAGCGATCCCACTGAGGAAAGCACGGCATACCAGGAAATCACCACTCGAAGTGAGTGGTCCACAATCAATGCCGTCAAGAACAAGCGCGTCTACCAGATTCCGCGCGGCCCCTTCGACTGGTTCGACCGTCCACCTTGCATCAGCCGCATCATAGGCATCCGCTGGCTGGGGAACCTGCTCTACCCCGATTTGTACACGTACGACATCAAGTCAGAGGTAAAGGAATTCTACAAGCTCTTCTACCAGATCGACCTAACTGACGCCCAGTATGACCAGCTCATGGTTCGAGCGGGCGGTACGGCGAGCGCCACCAGCGCCACCACCAGCACCACTACAGACCAAGGCTCAACCGCAGAAGGCAGTGGAACCGCCACCGTCAAAGGCCTGGTGGACAACCCCATGACCATCACCGGCGACATGCTCAAGAAGATGAACATGGTGACGACCACGATGGACCATCCCAAGCTGGGCGAGATGGAATACTCGGGAGTGCGCTGGAGCGAACTGCTCCCGCTTCTGGAGGTCCAAGCCGCCGCCACCACGGTGGATATGGGCTGTACCGACGGATATATAGCGGAAGTCACCCTAGCAGAACTCGCGGCAAGTCAGGATTCCATGCTGGCCGTTGGCGACGATGGCTCCCTTAACGCTGCCATGCCGGGCTTCCACGGTAAGGCCTGGGCCAGGGACATCATCTGGATCGAATTCAAGTAAACGTAATTCCGGTGTGGGGCTGGGGAGAACATCCCCGGCCAACACCCTCGAAGATACCTCGAAGACAAGGAGTGGTGGTGACTAGACAGATATATAGAATAGCCACGGCGGTGGCCCTCATCCTGATGCTGTTCGTGGCTCTCGGATGTACCGGCGGAGAGGACAGCACCGACAATCAGAGTGGCTTGAGCGTGACCTCGCTGGATGTCACAAGTGGCCCCCGCTGCGGCTATCAGAATGTGACCATCACGGGCACCAACTTCGAGGGAGTCACAAAGGTAACCTTCGGGTCGACCGAAGTACTTGGGTTCACCGTGGCCGATGCCACGCATCTCGTCGTAAAGACACCCCCGGGAGAACTGGGGCAAGTGGTGGACGTGGCCGTGAGCACCGACACCGACTCCAGCGTCCTGCCTCAGACCTACACGTACTGGGCATACGACCTCAAAGTCGCCAAGGACTCAAACGAGGAGACGTACACCGTGGACGACATCAGAGCCATGACTTCCGCCACCGGCTTCTTCGGCGCCGTCAATGACAAGCCCTACAACACCGACCAATACCGCGGGGCGCTTCTCTCCACCGTGCTCGAGACCGTAGGCGGTTGGACGGCCGGCGAGGATATCGTCGTTACCTCGGCCGACGGTTTTACCGCCACTTTCACCAGCGACGTGCTGGAACAGATGGTCAACGGTACTTATGAAATGTGGAACGTCAACGGCGCCCCGGTCGTCAGCGACGACCGGTTCGCCCAACTGCTTCTGGCCTACGATATCGACACTGCCGGCGATGGCCAGAACTGGCAGGCGCTTCCGGCCGGCAAGGCTCCCTTCCGCCTAGTGGCCAGTACAACTCAGAACGACCGCATGAGCACAGGGCCCCTGAGTCCCGCGCTGGTCACATCAATAGAGATACACGCCGGCGCTGCCGCTTCGGCACCGTCGACTGCCACCACCGCGACCACGACCACCTCTCCCACCTCGGGCACCGGCTCCACTGCCGAGATCACCCTCGACCACACCAGTGGCCCGCGCTGCGGTTACCAGGCGGTTACCATCCAGGGAACAGACTTAGACGGAGTCACCAAGGTGATGTTCGGCTCCGCCGAGGCGACCAAGTTCACCCCGGTGGATGCCACTCGCGTCGTTGCCATCACCCCAGCCGGTGAACTGGGCCAAACGGTTGACGTAGCCGTGACAACGCCCAGCGGCACCATTACGTTGCCCGCGGCCTACACCTACTGGGACTACGACTTCAATGTGATCAAGGGCGACAAGACCAAAACCTACACGCTTGACGAACTACGGGCCATGCCGGCCGTTACCGGCTTCTGGGGGGCCCACAAGGACCCTGTGCCGCATATCACCGATCAGTACCGGGGCGTTCCCCTGCTCACCCTGCTGGAAGACGTCGGCGGCCGGAGTCCTGAGGAGCAAGTCATAGTCACTTCAGCCGATGCCTTCGAGGCCGTCTACACAACCGAGATCTTCGATCAGATGGCCAACGGCACCTACCCCATGTGGAGCCTGAACAGCACCGAGATCATCACCAACGACCGGTTCGCGCAGTTGATCGTCGCCTACGACATAGATGAAGCCGGCGACGGGAGCAGTTGGCAGTCACTGCCTGAGGGTACCGGACCTTTGCGCATCGTGATGATCATGCCTGAACCCGATCGGGTGAACCAGGGGAAGTTCAATCCATTCATGGCCGTAACAGCGGAGGTGACGACCCCCTAGTTTGGTGCTTGATGGAAGACCTCTCAGCGAGCAGGCACCGGCAGAAGGCGTTTGACACACCGCTGGCCCCATGGTAGTAATGAGTGGATATCCACGGGCGGCTGAAGACAGCCATAAGGGAAGACGGTCAAATTCCGTCGCGGTGCCGCCGCTGTGATCGGGGACGAAGGCTGCTGGTGCCACTGTTCGCAAGAATGGGAAGGCGCAGCTGGTAGGGTGATCCGAGAGCCAGAATACCTGCCCGTGGGCAAGGGATGGGGCGTACCCTCGGGACCAGGGGTGTAATACCACACATGACTAGGGCGGAATACGGCGCCCTTGGGGTTTTAACCCCAAGGGCGCCTTTTTTTCTAGAAAGGACGACCGGGATGGCGGAGCCAACCGGGAGTCCAAACCGCACGACAAGGCGGCCGAGCAAACGGATGGCTTTTCTACCATCCTCTCTCCCGTTGCTGCTGCATACCGCATCTGTCACCGCCGCAGAGACCAAATCTGCCACATCTGTTGCTGCCCGGCGTCTCCCCCCGCTTTGCCGGGCATCCGAGGGAGAAGCTCAACCGGAGCCGTCCAAGCATGAAAGAAGCAGACACCATCGAAAGGAGGGCTCGCCAAGAATCTAGCCGCAAGTGCTTCCAGCAAGAGCCAACTGCCTGGCCCTGTGCCCCTTGTGCCGTCATGCATGGGGTCAGTAAGCACGACGCGGATGCAGATTCTTGCAGAAATAGCTGATGAGAATTGGGCAATAACGAGAAGTGGGCAATAAGGAGAGGAACAATGAAAAAAGGAATTGTGGTCGCGGTCATTTTGGTCTTGTTCTCCGCGATTCTTGTGGGTTGCGGAGACTCCGAGGACAGTACCGCGACGGCGAAAGACAAAGCCATACTGGTGGTCAGTTTCGGGACCAGCTACAACGACAGCAGGAACATCACTATCGGCGGTATCGAATCGGCAATCAGAGAGAACTTCCCCGACTATGAGGTCAGGCGGGCATTCACCGCACAGATCATCATCGACAAACTTGCGGAGCGGGACGGCATCAATATCGACAACATTACACAAGCGCTGGATAAGCTTGTGGCCGATGGTTACAAGACGCTGATCGTACAGCCCACCCACCTGATGAACGGCTTTGAATACGACGACATAGTGGCCGAGGTGGAGAAATACAAGGACAAGTTTGACAAGGTCGCGATCGGCGAGCCGCTGCTCACCAGCGACGATGACTTCACTACGGTTATCGAGTCCATCACCGAGAGAACAGCTTCCTACGTAGACGACAATACTGCGGTGGCGTTCATGGGCCACGGTACGGAGCACGAGGCTAACGCAGTCTACGCGAGCCTCCAGGCAAAACTCGATGAGGCAGGCTATTCCCACTACTTCATCGGCACAGTCGAAGGCACTCCCACTTTGACCGACGTGATCACAGCCGTGAAGGCCGCCGGATATACCAAGGTGGTGCTTGAGCCGCTCATGGTGGTGGCGGGCGACCACGCCAACAACGACATGGCCGGCGATGAAGAGGGCTCCTGGAAGAACACCCTCGAGGCTGAGGGCTTCGAGGTCCAGTTCATCCTTCAAGGATTGGGCCAATTCAACGAGATACAGGATGTCTACGTTCAGCACGTCAAAGCCGCAATACAGAGTGTGATGTAAGCACACGCTGCCTATGCGGAAGTACTTGTGATCAAAGCGCGCACCTTGTCCTGGGGTGTGCGCTTTGATCTTTGAGGAAAGGCAATGAAGAAAACACTGGTTCTCATACTGCTGGCGGTTCTGATATGCACGCTTGTCGCAGGTTGTGGAAACGCTTCATCCGCAACCACTTCCAGCGAAACCGCCTCCGCCGAAACCGATCAGCAAGCGACGTCACTGGTCCCAATCTATGCGAACCAGATCAAAGAGGGCACGTACGCCATTACGGTCTCTTCCAGTTCGTCGATGTTTCGAATCGTTGACGCGCAGCTCACCGTAAAGAGCGGAAATATGTCAGCGGTGCTTACGCTGAGCGGCGTGGGCTATGAGAAGCTCTACATGGGCACCGGCGAGGAAGCGCTGGCGGATACGGATGACAAGTGCATCTACTATGTAGAGAACGCCGAGGGGAAGTACACCTATGAGGTGCCTGTGGAGGCACTCGACAAGGAAGTCGACTGCGCGGCCTGGAGCATCAGGAAGCAAAAATGGTACGACAGGGTGCTGGTGTTCGAGTCCTCCTCGATACCGAAGGATGCCCTTGTAACCGGGGAGACCTCTGCCGAACAACCCTCTGAAGAGCAGCCTGCAGACGGGCAGTACACGATCGCGGTGACACTTACAGGCGGTTCCGGGAGAGCAACCGTAGATAGCCCCACGCAGCTGATGATAGAGAACGGTGCCGTAACGGCTGTAATCAGATGGAGCAGCCCGCACTACGACTTCATGCTCATAGACGGGACCTACTACTACCCCACCAACACCGAGGGCAACTCAACATTCGAGATCCCCGTTTCCGGACTTGACGAGGATATCGCCATCAGCGCCGAGACGACCGCAATGAGCGAGCCTCACGTGATCGACTACACGTTACGTTTCGATTCTTCAACGTTGACGGCGGTCAACTGAACTACTACCACCCTGGAACGAGCGATGATTCCGTGAAGATAATACGTGCAGCCGGGCATAGCGCCATACCGCTGTTCCTGGCCCTGCTGCTGGTCCCGCTCCTGGCCCTGCTGCCGTGTGCCTGCGCCGGCACCGTGCCCGGTGCCGGCGCCGCTAGCAAAGACCAGCTCGGTAACGGCTGGGAGCCGGAATCCAGCATGGAGCTGCGGTACGCCGAGAACTTCACCGTGGACTATTACACCGGCGGGTATGCGCTTATCTCGATATCCGACGGCGGCCGGTTCTTGGTTGTCCCCGAAGACGCCGACGCACCAGAGGGTATCGACGAGGACATCGTGGTCCTCGAGCGACCCGTCGACCACATATACCTTGTGGCGACTTCAGCCATGTGCCTTTTTGACGCATTGGGATCCCTCGACGCCATCGCGATGTCCGGCACCAACGCCGACGACTGGTACGTGGAGAACGCCAAGGCGGCCATGGAAAACGGGGACATCATCTACGCGGGCAAATACAGCAAGCCCGACTACGAGTTGATAATGGCGAACGGCTGCAGACTGGCAATCGAATCCACCATGATCAACCACACGCCCGAAGTGAAAGAGAAGCTGGAAGAACTCGGGATTCCGGTGCTCGTTGAGCAATCGAGCTTCGAAAAGCATCCCCTGGGACGGACGGAGTGGATCAAACTGTATGCCGCCTTGATGGGCAAGGAGGAGTTGGCGGAGAACGTGTTCGACGAGCAGGTCGCCTACATGGACTCGGTGTCGAGCCTCGAAAATACCGGCAAGACCGTGGCGTTTTTCTATATCAGTTCTTCTGGATCAGCCGTCGTCAGAAAGCCGGGAGACTATGTGACCACGATGATAGAACTCGCCGGTGGCAACTACATCTTCGATGCCTTGGGAGACTCGGAGTCGGCGACCTCGACCGTGATGCTCGAGATGGAGTCGTTTTACGCCGCCGCCAAGGAAGCGGACTACATCATCTATAACAGCACGATAGATGGCGGCCTTCAGCGTCTCAGTGATCTTGTGGCCAAGAACGGAAACGTCTGGTGCACCGACAAGAATATGTTCCAGGAAACGACGCAAGTCGGTTTGATGATTGCTGATATTCATCAGATGCTCGTGGGCGACGATGAGCTCACGGAACTGCATTTCATGTACAAGTTGCGCTGATTTTGAGGCGTTTACGTGGTTAGCCCACCTTTGATATGAAGCAGCGAGATATGAGCTTCGCAGAGCCGGGTGACGTCTATTCCCCCGCACCCGAGAGATCTTTGATCCGGTCACGCATTGTCATTGCATTTACGCTTCTCATCATCCTGCTGCTTGCGCTGATAGTTCTGAACATAACGCTTGGCAGTTTTTCGGTCTCGCCCGGCGCCATATGGCATGCGATCATCGAGCGCGGGGGTGATTCGACAGAAGGAAAAATCATCTGGCTGATCCGCCTTCCGCGGCTGATCGCGGGAGTAGTCTTAGGTGGAGCGCTGGCACTATCCGGCTTTTTGCTCCAGACCTTCTTCAACAACCCGATCGCGGGACCCTACGTCTTGGGCATCTCATCCGGCGCCAAGCTGACGGTCGCCATCGTCATGATCACGGTGTTCAATGGGTCTCAGGCCGTCAGCTCCGGATTCTTGGTTCTAGCCGCATTTGCCGGCGCGATGATTTCTATGGGATTCGTGCTCTTGATGGCGAGAAGAGTGCACAAGATGTCGATGCTCATTGTCGCCGGTGTCATGATCGGGTACATATGCTCGGCAATCACGGACTTCTTGATCACCTTTGCCGATGACGCCAACATCGTGAATCTGCACAACTGGTCGCGCGGCAGCTTTTCCGGAATCGCCTGGGATGATATTGGGATGATGACCTCCGTTGCGCTGGCCGCGTCGGTCCTGGTGTTCTTGATTTCCAAGCCTATTGGGGCCTATCAGCTGGGCGAAAGCTACGCGCAGAGCATGGGTGTCAA
>CAZOJR010000075.1:6092-8594 GCA_964580165.1 uncultured Gaiellales bacterium | reverse complement strand
AGCCGTCAATGAGCACTGGCTGAACAAAGCTGGGAAGCGACGGCCGGTAGGAAAACCACCACTGGTGGACCCGCCTACAAGTCCGAAGACCTGCCGAGAGCGTAGTTGCTACCGCGGCCTCGAGGGATGGGATGCGGTGGGTGATGCGATGCCGTTCCGATGACCCTTCGGAACGGGTCATCGATGCAGCCTATCGGCTCCTTCTCTCTGAACCAAGGAGGAGCTCGTTGGCAAGACTCCAAGGGCAGCCACCAATCGATGGGCCCTCACCCATCCCTCAGATTGGCCGCAGACCATCCGTCAAGAGCGTTGCGCCACATGGTTCTTCGAGAGCATTCCCCCGGCCCCCGCCCAGGTTTGTTGCTCTTCGCGTTCCGTCTGTCACCAATCGATTCTTTCGAGGAGTTCCTCTATGGACATCAGAAGGACCGTCGACATCAAGCTGAACGTCAAGCCGATTTTCCCCGACATGTACCACGACTACGTCTTCGAGGGCCCCTGCCGGTTTGGCAGCGGTCAAGCCCTGACCAGGGAATACGACCAAGCGGTCAACCGAGAATCGTACGAGCAATGGGTGAAAGAACTGGAAACCAACGTAAGCGGCGCACACGGCATCAACCTGCTACCACCTCTTTTCATTGAACGTAACGAAGAGTTCCAAACAACCGAGACCTCGCTCGAGAAAATGGCAGAGGATAACGAGAAGACAGACGTGTATCTCTTCGGCCAGCACGGCCGCACGTTTGATTGGATCGTGGAGTTCGCCCAACGCTACAGGAAGCCCATACTATTCTCGGGTTGGGCTCTGCTCACCACCTGCACGGCTGCGGCTTTGATTGGTAGAGGATTAGAGACCTATCCCACGTGCACGTGGAGCGATTTGATCGAACAGATGAAAGTGCTCCGTGTGAGAAAGATCCTTCAGAATACGCGGATACTGTGTGCTCCGCGGGCTGACTCGATAGTTACCTTCAGCTGCACCGACAACTTCCTCAGCCACGACAAGGTAACTCAGACTCTGGGCACACGCTTCTGGTATGTGAGCGCGCACGAACTCCTCGATCAAACTCACCACGTCGCTCCCGATACAAATCACACAACGCCGGGCAGGATAGGTCTTAACCCCACCGATGAGGACATGAAGATCATCGGCGAAATCACCGATAAGCTGATCGGGGACGCCCTCGAGTGCCATATGGAACGAGAGGACATCCTTAATTCGGTGAAGGCCTACTACACTGTCAAGAAGTTCCTCGAATACAACGAGTGCAACGCCTTCACCATGCCCTGCCCGGACGTATGCGCCACCCGCAGACTCAACGAAGAAAAGATCACATTCTGTCTCGCGCACTCACTGCTGAACGAGGAGGGAATACCCTCCGCCTGTGAGTACGACGTTCCGGCGCTGCTTTCCATGGTTGTCCTCATGAACTTGGCGAATTCGGCACCCTACATCGGCAACACGCAGCCTACGTTGTTACAGAACGGAACCAGAGAGGGGTTTGGCGCACGCTTCTTCACCGGTCCCGACACCAACAGCAAGGATGTTCCGGCATTGGGCGACCAGGAGAACATCATGTTCACCTGGCACTCGGTGCCGAACCGGCAGCTCAAAGGGTTCGGCGAGTGCGGCCCCTATACCCTGCGTCCCTTCGCGCGCGACCAGAAATTTGGGGCAACCATCCGTTACGACTTCAAGAACGACATCGGTCAAGTCGTCACCATGTGCCGTTTCGACCCCACATGCACGAAGCTGTTTGTGGCCAAAGGAATCGTCGTGGGCGGATTTGGCTACACCGATGTCAACTGCAGCGAAGGCGTCTTCTTCAAGGTCGAGGACGAGAAAGACTTCTTCAACAAGCAGGTCGCCTTCGGTAATCACGTGCCGCTCGTCTACGGCGATCACTTCAAATCCGTGGTCGCCCTCGGCGAAATGCTGGGACTTGAGGTAATTACGGCGTAAGCGACAGGTGAGAGCATATAACCATGGAAACACGGCCTTCCGATGTCAGACACCGGCTCCTGCGGGCGCACGAGTTGGCGGCCAAACATGCCGCCTTGATTCGCGCAAGCCCCGATCTTGAAGCCGAAGTCCTCCACGCGCGCCTGAGGGCCTATATTCTCTATCGCTTCATGTTGAATGAGGAGCAGATGGACTCCGACGAGATAATGGAACTGGCCCGAATGAGTATCGCCCGGACGCTCGCGATCCAGAGCGAGAACGTGTCGGACTTGGATATATCCAATCTTTGCTCAGGAACTTCTTCGGTGATCTCTAAGAAGGTACTGCTCTTCATGGCTCTTCAGCGCGACTTACAAATTAGGCTGCTTCCTGAGGAGAGTGCCTCAGTGAAGACCATCGCCGACCTTGCCTGTCTGGTCCACCGGAAGCTTAATTAGCATCCACCGCATAATTAGCATCCACCGCCGCGAGGTCCGGACGCACCGCTGTCTGTGACTCTCCTCTTGCAAGAGGAGAGTCACAGGTTTTTCACCTCCGCG
>CAZOJR010000075.1:1452-6082 GCA_964580165.1 uncultured Gaiellales bacterium | reverse complement strand
CCTTCGGCCACCATACCGCCTTCTTTGCCTAGCAGGCTGCTGAAAAATGGCGCTTCGCCACTAGAACGCGATGGGCATGCGCGAGGCAAGGACGCAGGGAGCGTGAATAGCAGGGCTATTTGCGCGACCGAGGACGCTGCATCGAGCTGTCCAACGCGCACCAGACAGCCGCGGCTCCAGCATCAGGATGATGCTGGAGAAGGTGGACATATCTTGGTGCGACTTGGCGTACATGGCGCACAAAAAACTCACGAACGAGAACATCGTGCAACTCAGCGCCAGCGTTATGGCGAAGGCCAGGTTCACGTGGAGCGGTGAGCTTCTCAATCCTGATCATCAGCCCCCGCCCTAACGCGTAGCCTGGAGCTGCCCGTTCCGGCTGAACATATCCGCCATCATCTCGATCGCGTCCACCGTTCTTGGGCCTGGATGGCAGAGCAGACCGCAGGATACAGCGCGGATCTGACCAAACCTCCCCGCGAAGGTGGAGCTCCATACATCACGCGTAGAAAGCTCTTCAACCCGGCGCAGACACAGGAGCGTGGTTGCCCTACAACCGGGACAGCGCTCCTTGGGTGATTGCCCATTCTCGATTCCACAACTAACGACCACTTCCGGGTCAAACCGTATAAGCTCGTCCGGCGCCACCGGAACATAGGGCTCCACGATATCCAGATCCATCGTCGTTCCACCGGCCAGTCTGATCGCATCCGTCTGGAAACAGGAGTTGGAGGGCGTCATCATGGGATCCTCGGTGATGAGACGAAACACTCTGGGGTGGCTTCTGCGGGCCGTCGTAGAACAAACACGTGACACCCGGTCTCGTAACCCCCTCACCAACGGGGCGCTGACGACCTCCTCCCCCGCAGCGCAGGCAATCTCTTCCATACCGGCAAAGATGTCTTCAACGGTCGCGTAGTTGAAGAGCATCGTCGCGATGCCGGCTTCGGCGAGTTCATCGGCAAAACGGTTGTGGAAGCGGTCCAGTCCCAGAACAAGTTGTGTCCTTAACTCACGTATCCGTACGATGTCGGGCTCGCTGAAACTACCGATGGTTCCCACTCTTGACTTCTCGGGAGATAGGTCACACTGCTCGGTCACACCAACCAGTCGGGACCCAAGTCCCAAAAACAGTAAGTTTTCGGTCAGAGAGGGCGCCAAAGAGACAATCCGCTGGACAGGTCGGAATAGTTCCCCCGTAATGCGCGACGCCGTCATATAGTTTCCACCGTCATGTCGTTTCGTTCCCTCACCCTATGCGATCCATCGGGACATCGACAACCGCCAACTCCTCCCCCGACTCCGATCCTTCCCAGATCACTCCCGACGGGGTGATAACCGCGCTTTTCGTTACCAGCGGCCGCCCGCCGTAGTAGCCCACTCGCGATACCTGAACAACCGTCGCGTTGTGTTTCCGGGCCACCGCTCCAGAGCAAGGGTAACCGTCTACTTTAGGATGATCCGGCACGCTCATCCCCACCGGCAGAAAGACGATGTCGGAGAGCGCTCCAACTCTGTCGCTGGTTTCTTCACATACCACGTCAAGACAGACTAGGAGCCCGGCCCTCCCCCATTCGGTATCAAAGGTGACCACTTCGCTCCCGGGCAGGAACTGCATAGCAATCTCCTCTTGCGTGATGTTGATCTTGCGGTACTTGGCGACCAAAGTCCCCTGCCTCAGTACGTAGCAGGTGTTGTAGTAGCCCTCCGGAGTCTCCTCAATTAGCGTACCGCCAATGAGATATCCGGGGAAACGAAGACTCGCCTCGCGTAGCATGTCTTCACCCGGCCGCCCGGTCTCGGCGTACGCCTCTGCCAGCAAATAGTCCCTCCTGAAGTCACCTCCGGGAAGAACGAAGTACTCAGGCAGTATGAAGCAATCTGCCTCACTTCCTACGATCGCCTCATAAGCCTTCTCCAGATTCTGTTGAGGTTCGCCTCGATCGGCCATCTGATAGATTGCCAGTTTCATCGGCCCTCCGTGGGTCGAGATGTAGATTCATCAATGAAGAAGCGCCCCCGGGACCACTGGTCCCAGGGGCGCCGTGTTTCGCCCTTGCCACCGGCACAACACCCCAATTCCGAGGGTATTTCGTCCTCTCGCGCAGATCGGTCTTCTGGCTTCCGGATCGTCCTACAGGCCGCGCCTTCCCATCTCTGCAGACAGTGGCATCGGCGGCTTTCGTCCCCGGTCACAGCGGCGGTACCGCGACGGACTCTCACCGTCTTCCCACATGGCCCCTCACAATGGCCACCCATGACTACCATGCTGTTTACCACAGAAGCTGTGAGCGGTCAATGCCGGTATTTGCGCGAATCTTCGTGACATCGCGCTTGGCACGCTTGACACTGTTCTCAACCGCCGCCTAGAATGAGGCTGCTGTCGGCGTGGTAAGTGAATACCTCACAAACCACATGGGAACCCGGTGCGATTCCGGGACTGCCCCGCAGCGGTAAGTAGGAACGAAAGCCGTCATCCAGGCACTGGCTACGGGAAGTAGCTGGGAAGCGATGGTCAGTAGATGCCCGCCTCGTGGCGAGCCTGCCTACGAGTCCGAAGACCGGCCGAGAGCACGCAACGCTACCGCGACCTTCGAGGGAGAGGCGTGGTCGGCATGGCTTGTCTCATTCCCTGGCTGTAACAGGGATTCGGCTTGTCTCCGGCCTTCCGGCGCACCTCCTCCCGGAGAGTGAGGAGGAAACATGGAAGCTCTTGGTAGAGACGATCTCCCAGAAGCAGGCCCCCTGTGCTACTCGACGGTCGAAGCAACTGCCGGCAACCTTCCGAGATTTACCCAGGTCCGTAAACGCGATGGAAGACCGGTACCGTTTGATGCGCAAAAAATAACGGTTGCTATAGAGAAGGCGGGCAAGGCCACTGGAGAGTTCGACGACACCGTGGCCCGGCGTCTCTCGGCCAAAGTGATGCTTCTTGCGCAAGACATGCTCTCCTCGGACACACCCAGCGTCGAAGAGTTACAAGATCTTGTGGAGGAGGTGCTGCTTGCCTCTTCCTTCAAAAGAACGGCGAAAGCCTACATCATTTACAGAGACCAGCACGCCCGCGTGCGCGAACTGACCCAGAAGGCCGACCTCGATATCATCGACAGCTATCTCGACCGGCTCGATTGGCAGGTCAATGAGAACAGCAACATGGCCTTCTCGTTGCAGGGCCTCAACAACTACGTGTCCGGAGAGATCAGCAAGACATACTGGCTCAACAAGTTGTACCCGGCCGAGGTAAGAGAGGCCCATGAATCGGGACAACTTCATCTGCACGACCTAGGGACCCTCGCCCCGTACTGTGTCGGATGGGATTTGGAAGACCTCCTGCGTTCGGGATTCCGAGGGGTGGCCGGCAAAGCTGAAAGCGCGCCGGCTAAACATCTGCGGACCGCCCTTGGACAGGTGGCCAATTTCTTCTACACACTACAGGGAGAGGCGGCTGGTGCTCAGGCATTCTCCAGTCTGGACACTCTTCTTGCGCCTTTTATCCGCTATGACGGCTTATCCGACAGAGAAGTCAAGCAGGCGCTGCAGGAGTTCGTGTTCAACTTGAACGTTCCCACGCGCGTGGGGTTCCAGACGCCGTTTACCAACCTTTCACTGGATCTGCACCCGCCTAAGAGTCTGAAAGACCTTCCGGTCATTATCGGCGGAGAGCAGAAGGAAGCAACCTACGGCGACTTTCAGGAGGAGATGGACCGATTCAACCAAGCCTTCCTCGAGGTGCTCTACGAAGGCGATTCAAAAGGACGCGCGTTTACCTTCCCTATCCCCACCTACTCCATCACCCCGGAATTCGACTGGGACAACCCCCGTCTGGAATGTCTGTGGAAAGCGACCGCCCGTTACGGCATTCCCTATTTCGCCAACTTTGTGAACTCCGATATGTCGCCCGATGACACCAGATCCATGTGTTGCCGGCTGCGCCTCGACCTCCGCGCTCTCGAGCGCCGCGGCGGAGGGCTCTTTGGAGCCAACCCACTTACCGGTTCGATAGGAGTCGTCACCATTAACATGCCCCGCATTGGCCTGCTTGCCAATGACGAGGAGGATTTTCTTTGGCGGCTCGACAAACTTATGGATATCGCCTGTTCCAGTCTGGAGACCAAGCGCAAAGTACTCGAGAGGTTCACCGAAGCGAACCTCTACCCCTATTCCAAGTTCTACCTTCGCGGAGTCAAAGAACGATACGGTCTCTACTGGAACAATCATTTCTCAACAATCGGCCTCGTGGGAATGAACGAGGCCTGTCTTCACCTCCTGGGCACCGACATCGGAAGTCTCTCCGGGCTCTCCTTCGCGGCACGAGTTCTTGACCATATGCGCTACCGCCTCGTCGGATTCCAACGCGAAACGGGCCACCTCTACAACCTCGAAGCCACCCCAGCCGAGAGCGCCGGGTACCGCCTTGCCCGCCTCGACACGGCACTGCTGGAGGATGGTCGGGTGCCCCTGTACTCGAACTCGACCCAACTCCCCGTTGACTATACAGACGATGTCTTCGCCGCTCTGGACCTACAAGATGACCTCCAACGACGCTACACGGGCGGAACCGTCTTCCACGTCTTCTTGGGCGAAGCCCTTCCCGATCCGGGGGCCGTTAAAGCCTTCGTCCGCACTGTGT
>CAZOJR010000075.1:0-1442 GCA_964580165.1 uncultured Gaiellales bacterium | reverse complement strand
CAAATACACTTTGCCCTACTTTACTATCTCCCCCACGTACTCCATCTGCAGCGAACATGGATACCTCCTAGGGGAACAGCCCGTCTGCCCCACGTGCGAGCGCACAACCGAGGTCTACTCGCGCGTGGTCGGATACTTGAGGCCCGTCAACCAATGGAACCAGGGTAAGCAGGCGGAATTTCGAACTCGGAAGATGTACGCCGTCGGGACGACAAGTGTCGGGGCGCAACTGGAACACGTGGGAGCGGCCTGATCGAGGTAAGACATGAAGATCGGGGGTTTTGCGCCGTTCTCGCTATCCGACTTCCCTGGCCGGGTGGCCGCCATAGTCTTCACCCAAGGCTGTAATTTTCGCTGCCCTTACTGCCACAATGCGCCCTTAATCCCCTTGCATCCATGGCCCGACCGAAGTCTCGTCGAATCCGACGTGCTGGAAAATCTGGAGAGGCTGAGCGACAAGATCACGGGGGTCGTTGTCAGTGGTGGAGAACCAACGCTGCAGCCCGACCTTACCGACTTCCTCTTCAATGTCCGCTCACTCGGTCTCGAGACCAAGCTCGACACCAATGGAAGCTGTCCGGAGATACTACAAGCACTCCTCGCATGTGGCCTGCTGTCTTACGTGGCTATGGACATCAAAGCTCCCATGGACAAGTATGCGGCTATCGCCCGAGTGAAAGTGTGTATAGACAGAATCCTTGAAAGCATCGACCTCATCGCACAAAGCAACGTAGAGCACGAGTTCAGAACAACAGTAGATCAAACACTTCTCTCGGCTGAAGATCTCGACGCCATAAGGCAGCTTGTGCCATCGGGATCAACGTTTCGCCTGCAAGCTGCGACTCGGTCTCAAGACCGCAATGAGGGCCAGCGCTACCACCCCAAAACCCATGCTCAGGAAGAAGGCGGGATTGTAGCTGCCCACACCATCGAATATCGAGCCGAAGAGCAAAGGCCCTAGGCCCACTCCAGCCGTGTAACCGATTCCGACAGCGGCATAGATCGAAGCATGGCGGCTCAGCCCGAAGATTTCCGCTACCAGCGGCGACTCCGCAGTGCCCATGCAACCCATCCCCGTCCCCAGAACAACAGCACACAGATAGAACAGCCAGAGTTGACGGGCCGGCACCAGCAACAGCAACGACGCTACCACGAGCGTCAGCCCAACCATGAAGGTCTTGCGATTGCCGATGGAGTCACCGAGAAGGCCACCAAGTAAGAAGCTACCCGGAATACCGACCGCGCCGTGGACGGCCAGCAGATTGGCCGCATTCACTTCCGACAGACCTGCTTCAATCGCGTAGGGAACAAGGTGTATCAAAGGACCAAAAGCTGCTATCCCACAAGAGAAGAAGGCCGCGCTCACTATCCAGAACTGTCTGCTGCGTACAGCCTCCCAAGATGTGAGCCCCGTGGCATGCTTGTCTGCTTCAACATCATGG
>CAZOJR010000074.1:0-8663 GCA_964580165.1 uncultured Gaiellales bacterium | reverse complement strand
GATTGGCTGATATGCAAGTGAGAAGCTGCGCTGTCTGATGGCCACGCGCAGATCGGTCTCGGCCTGGAGGGTTTGCATCACCGATCTGTGCATCTCTTCGTCGAAGATGCGATGACAACCCCGGCCGGCTTCCTTTGCCTGATACATGGCGGTGTCGGCCGCACGTAGCAGGTCCTCGGGGTCTTTGTATGAGGGGTTCCAGATTACGACGCCCGTGCTGCAGGCGGCGCTCATTTCCTGCCGGCGGAAATAGACGGGTGTCTTGAGTTCTTCCTGCATACGCTCCAAAATCGGCAGAACATCTCGCGCGCTGGTCATCTCGTGGAGGAGAATCATAAACTCATCGCCGCCCATGCGTGCGACCGTGTCGACCTCGCGTACACAGCGCTTCAACTTGGTGGCCACACTCTGGAGCAACACGTCGCCGGCCTGGTGTCCGATGCTGTCGTTGATGAGCTTGAACCGGTCCAGATCGAGAACCATGACGGCAAAGACGGCGCCGCTTCGCCGCCGTGCCTGACGGATGGCGTCGTTGAGCCGATCCATGAACATAGAACGGTTCGGCAGCCCCGTAAGGTCGTCGGTGAGTGTTTGCCGGCGAAGGTTCTCTTCCATATGCACCCGGTCGGTAACGTCGCGGAGCGCGACAACGCGTCCCACCAATTGGTCGCGATGGTTGAGCGGAGACCACTTGACCTCGTAGTGATGCCGGTCTCCGTCCTTGTCGATGCAAAGCTCAGCCTGACTCGCGCCTGCGGAGTGAGGAGCGATCATATGTGCCCAGGCCTCCCAACTGTTGACGATCGGCCGGGCCAGGATAGAGGCAGCCGGCTTGCCTATGAGTGTTTGAGCCGACCGGTTGAGGTCAAGCACGCGGTCATATAGATCCAGCACCAGCACGCCATCGGACATATTCTCTACCAGGTTATGACGGGCAGCCGGTACTAGGTTGAAGACCCGTATTCTAAACAGTCCCCAAGCGATGATGACTCCCGCCAAAGCCAGGGCCGCTGGGGTGAAATCAAACGGCGGCATGTTTTCCGGATCGAATATAAAAACGGCGTTGTATGCGAACGGGATGAAAAACCCCACCAGAATTGCCACGGGCTGGCGGCGGTAGAAGGGGGGTGCGGATCTTATGGCACCGACGAGCATCACCATAGCTATTGCCGCTAGGGTGTAGCTATATGCGCAATGAATCCAGAACCAGGGTCCAAAGGTGCGGCCCACCAGCGGATGGCTCCCGGCCATCTCGAGCCAGACGGTCGCGCGCATAAGGTGGTGGTAACCGTCGGTCCAAAGCAGCAACTGCGTGATCAACGGGACTACGTAGAGAGCAAGGAGACGTCGCCAACTCAGCCAAGCACGGTGCCTCGTGTAACTGGCGGCCAATGCCAATAAGGCCACCGGCAGGAGGGTGATCGATATGTACTGGATGTTGGCCCAAAAAAGCTTACTACCAAGCTCGGTCACAGCGAATTCGAAAACTCCCGCTGTTGCCCACAGAGCCGCCAGAGGGATCATGGCGGCGAAGGGCACCGCTCCCGGCAGCGAGCGGCAGCTCCATGCGTACCAGCTGAGACCCAGAGCAACGGGTATGGTGGCTAAGAGCAGTATGAGACCGGATGTCAGTTCGAGTTCCACAGTTTTCCCTTATGCATAACACTGTGTCGGCATGAGACGCGTCTAACTAAAGGAGAACGGCGTAACCGGCGGGTCTACATAGGAGCCTGCCCTTCAGGCCGGCAGGAGGTGGATCAGGATAGGATGTCCTTGCGCCGGAAGATCATCCAGGAGATCGCGGTTAACCCCACGATCCACACGGCGAAGTTGATGAGGGCATCGCGGATGGGACCCCAATCAATTGGATCGCTGAAGAAGTTGATCCAAGCATTGAAGTGGCTCGTGAAGAGATAGGGCTTGAGGAAGTCGAAGAAGGTGAAACTGCCCAACACCAGCATTATGATGACGAGCACCAGAGCGGCCGCCACGGCCGTCAGCCCAGAGTTGGTCAGTGTCGAGAACAAAACGGCCAGCGACACGACGGTGGCCATGGCCACCAGTGCGAACAGGTAGGCGATACATATCAGCCAGATGCCCTCGCCAACGCTCACCGTCTGGCCGGTAAGCAGCAACATGGGTTTAAGGCCGAAAAAGGCACCGCCGGCAATGAACGAGCCCACGGCTAAAATAAACAGGCCGATGGCTATATATGCATTGGCGATGAACCATTTGGCCATCAAGAGAGTGCCGCGTTGCACCGGTTGCATGAGCACCGTCCGCAGAGTGCCGTTTTCGGCCTCGCCGGCTATGGTCTGGCTGCCCGACATCGAGGCGAGCAAAGGGAGCAGGAAGCTTACCAGGGCAAATAAAGAAGCCAGAGCCACGTAAGACCCGTTATCGGTGATCAAGTAAACGAATTCCGGGCCGCCTTGCTCGGGAGACGGGGGGCCTTCATTCGACAGCCGCATGGCCACCGTAATGAGGAAGGGGAGGATAAAAAGACCTGCCCAGCCGAAATATGTGCGCTTCTGTAGGAGGATCTTGACGAACTCCCGGCTTATGTGGCTCACGCTGTCCCCTCCTCCGGGCGCGCGGTCAGTTCGAGGAACATATCCTCCAACCCTTGCTCAATGGCCGGTACCACCGCCAGTACGTCGATCTCATCGGCTACAAGCCGGCGGACGATTTCCGGGACGACGTCTTCGCCTGCCTGGACCACCAGATATTCCTCATCGTCGGTCACGCCACGAGGCCCTACCAGGCCGCGGAGTACTTCGAGGGCGCGCCTCTGATTGCCGGTCAGCACCTTGACTGCGTTGCCGGCAGGGCGTAGGTCGGTCACGGGCCCCTGTACCACCACTCTGCCCTTGCGCATAATGGCTGCCCGGTTGCACACCAACTCCACCTCGTGGAGCAGGTGTGACGATAGAAATACCGTTGTTCCTTGCCTTCCCAGGTGGCGAATCAGTTCGCGTACATCCTTCATACCCTGAGGATCAAGCCCGCTGGTGGGCTCGTCTAGGATTATCAGATCGGGTTGATGAATGAGCGCGAGAGCGATGCCCAGCCGTTGACGCATGCCGTGGGAGTAGCCGCCTACCTTTGAATCCCCTCGGTCGGAAAGACCAACCATCTCCAGTACTTCGCTGATGCGCTCTTCGCTGATGTCACCGTTCATCCGTCCCAGTATGCGCAGGTTGCGCCGTGCCGTCATGTTGTTGTAGAAGGTGGGGTCGTCAACGAAACCGCCGACATGACGTAGGGCCTCTTGCCGGTTGTCAGGAATCCGGTGATCGAGGATCTGCGCGTACCCGCTGGTGGGATAGATAAGCCCGAAGATCAGGCGGATGGTTGTGGTCTTGCCCGCCCCGTTGGGGCCAAGGAATCCGAAAATGTCGCCTCTGCAAACGGACAGCTCAAGCCGGTCTACCGCGCGCAGCTTCTTGAAGTCCTTGGTCAGGCCGTGTGTAGACAGAACGACGGTCTGGTCGCTGCATGAGTCGAGAATAGGCTCGACACGATCGCGCACGTCGGTCTCTGGATTCACGACGTGCACTGTACCATGTCTAAGCGTTCAGGATGAGTTCAGGAAAGTGGTGCAAACATACGGTCATGGAGTCACACAGCATTGCTCAACCCCCCTCCTGAGCTGTGGCCCCAACCCTGTCCGGTGGATGTCGGACCCAATCGGGGCGAGACACCACCACGCCCACACGGCGGAGACGGCGTATGCGGCGTTCGGCATAGCCGAACGCCGCGCCCGCCGTGTGAATTCCGCAGTCAGGCTCGAGTTGCTCCCTGATCACTGTTGCTGATTTTGCCTGCGCGGGTAGTCGTGGACGCGGTCGGCGCTTGTGCGTGGCCGCGCGGCAGGCCATACTACGTTCACCATGATGGAGCCCCGCATCTTCGTTCTCGAGGACGACCCCCAGATGCGCTCCTTGCTCGTGCGAGGTTTGCGTGAGGAGGGCTATGAAGCGCAGGGCTATGCCACGGGCACCGAGCTGCTGCGCAAGACGGCAGAGGTTGTCCCGGATCTTTTTGTCATCGACATCGGTTTGCCCGACACCGACGGGCGGGATGTGTGTCAAGCACTGAGGGCTCAAGGTATGACTACGCCGGTGCTCTTTCTGACCGCGCGCGACTCTCTGTCCGATCGGCTCTCAGGCTTTCACGTGGGCGGGGACGATTATCTCATCAAGCCCTTCGCCTTTGCCGAGCTTCTGGCCCGCCTGGAAGCGCTCATCCGCCGGAGCGGAGCCGACCGGACGTTGGAAGCAGCCGGTCTCAGCCTTGATCCGGCCAAGCACGCTGTAACCTGCGGTGGCCGGACGGTGCCGCTGACTCCAACCGAGTTCCGACTCCTGGCCAAGTTGGCGTCGTCTCCCGGCCAAGCGATACGGAGAAAGGCTTTGATAGAAACCGGATGGTCCCATGGGGCCATCGTCTACGACAACAGCCTCGACGCCTACATTGCCCGCCTGCGCCGCAAGGTGTGTTCTCTGCCTGGGGCGCCGCAGATCGTCACCGTACGCGGAGTGGGTTACTCACTACGATGATGCAGGCGGACGCCACCCCGTCACTCAGGAGCCGGGAATGAAGCGCTGGTGGTCCCGGATGGGCGTGCGTGATCGCTTGCTACTGGCCGTGCTCTTGACGGTGGCCGTCGCTCTCATTGTTATGACCGTGGCTTTCAATCTCTTGCTGACGGTGAGCCTCTCCAAGGACGCCGATGAGCGCTTACGAAGATTGACGGTCGATGAGAGTGGCAGGATCAGTATTGTCAATGGGCGGGTGACGCTTCCCCAACCCACAGGCGAGATACAGGAGTTGGGGACCCAGATCTGGGTATTCGTGAGCGGGGCAACGGTGAGCGCGCCGAATGTTGAGCCGGCCCTCGAGGCGGCAGCGAGAGCACTGGATGGTCAGCCGGCTCAGTTTGTCGACGTGCCCGAGCAGGAAGTGCGGCTATACGGAGTGCCTCTCTACTACGAGGGGGAACGGGTCGGCACCATAGTGTCCGGGCTTTGGATGGGATCGTACACGAGCACCCAGAGAATGACCTTGCTTGCCACTATAGCGTTGACCGCCGTGTTGCTTATCATCGTGGGTTTCGCGGGGCGTTGGGTGCTCAACGCGGCGTTTCGCCCGGTGTCCCGGATGACTACTGAAGCCGAGGCCTGGAGCACGGCCGATCTTGATCGGCGCTTCGAGATGGGAGATCCGCACGATGAGGTCACCCAGCTGGCCCACACTCTGGATGGCTTACTCGATCGTTTGGCGGCCAGTCTGCGACGCGAAAGACGCTTCTCGGCGGAGGTATCGCACCAGCTTCGCACTCCACTTGCCAAGATCAAGGCCGAGGCCGAACTTGCCCTTCGTCGCACGCGCAACCCTGCCTATTACCAGGAAGCACTCACCTCAGTATCGCAGAGCGCCGACCAGATGACGCGGACTGTTGAGGCCTTGATGGCGGTTGCCCAAGAAGAAGGCAGTCTGGCTCGTGGCCGAGCGGATGTGTGGCGGGTGCTCGATGATGTGACGGCCTCTGTAAGCGTGCTGGCGAACAAGAACGGGGTGAAAGTGAAGGTCGAACCTCCCACCCGCAATCTGCGCGTAGGAGTGGAGGGCGATATCGCTCTGCAAATCATCCAGCCGGTTGTCGAGAACGCATGCAGGTTTGCCAAGAGCACCGTGACCCTGGGGGCGACGCGGAACGGCAAGGAGATTGTGTTTACGGTTGGAGATGACGGTCCCGGTGTGACCGATGACGAAAAAGAGAGGATCTTCGAACCGGGAGTGCGCGGTTCGGCGGCCGAGACCGGTCAGAACGCTTCACGTGGGGCCGGGTTGGGTCTGTCGCTGGCCAGGCGTCTGGCCAGGGCTGCCTCGGGCGATGTTCAAGCCCGGCCGGGCAGTGGTGGCGGGCGATTTGTGGTTCGTCTTCCCAGCGGTTGAGGTGGTAGGCGCTTGTGAATTTGCCCGGTGGCTGTGTTGCCGGCCACATTGCCGGCCACCTATGCTAACTGGGTTTATGCTATCCGGGTTCTATCGGTACCAGAGTATGTGGCTTTCCTCGAGCGGAACCTGAGCTGAGGCATGCCACGGTATGACCCGTGGGGTGTAGTCGCCTGCAGGCCGTGTAGCCGGCAGTGTGGTCTGGAAGCGGTACGATCCGTGAGAGCCCGGAACGCCGGCGGTTGCTGACAACTGGGGAAGCATCGAGGATTCGGGTGATCCGACGGTCTCTGTGAGCACGCCTGCATCCATCACGAGGACGTGGCGCTCCGGAGGGCCTGCCTCCACCGGTTCGGCATACAGCTCAACGAGAATAGCCCCGGGTGGGACGCTCCCGAGAGCCAGTTCAGCCCTGAAGACATAAAGGTCGTCTTCGGCTCTGGGCTCAGTCTCGACCGAGTAGTCTACGAAAGCAATCTCGTCCCAATGCTCGGCGAGAATGGTGCGCCAGGTTTGGATGTCTACCGCCCGCCCGGGGGGCGGAACGCCCGGCCCGGGCGGCGCCGTCCGCTCATGGTAGGCGGCCGCCCCGGGAAGATAGTACCGTTCAAGGTAGTCTCGCATCATCCGGTTGGTTGAGAACTCGGGCGCGAGACGAGCCATGCTCTCCCGCACGCGGGCGATCCAGCGGCGGGGAATCCCGTGTTCATCGCGGTCGTAGAACTCCGGGATGATCTCGTTCTCCAGTAACTCGTATAACTGACCGGCTTCAGCGGCGTCCCAGGCCGGATCGGAATCGTGTTCCATGCCGTCGCCGATGGCCCAACCTACGTCGGGGGCGTAAGCCTCGGCCCACCAGCCGTCGAGTTCCGAGAGATTGAGTCCACCATTGACCAGGATCTTCATACCGCTGGTACCGCTGGCTTCCCACGGTCGCCGGGGCGTATTGATCCAAACATCGACGCCGTGGACGAGATGTGCGGCGATGTCCATATCGTAGTCGACCAGGAAAATGACGTGGGGCCTTACAGTACAGCGGCTGATGAATTCGGTCCATTGCCGGATCATTGCCTTGCCGGCCTCGTCTGCCGGGTGGGCCTTGCCGGCTAGCACCAATTGCACCCGGCTGCCGTCGTGGCAGAGTAGGCGTTCAAGCCGGTTCTGGTCGTGTAAGAGAAGATTGGCGCGCTTGTAGGTGGCGAAGCGCCGAGCGAATCCGAGAGTCAATATGCCGGGGTCACACACGCAGCTGAGATCCTCAGCCAGACCCTCAAGGCTGCCTGCCACCGGCCCCTGATGGGCAACGTGTTTACGGGCGATCTCTACCAGCTTGCGCCGGTTGGCGTCACGGAACGCCCACAGTTCTTCGTCACTAACCTGCCGGATCGTCTCGCCCAGGCCTGTGAGGCCGCCCAGCCAACGGCCCTTCCCACAGGCTCTGGTCCACAGGGCATCGGCCTCTTCTGAGTCCCAAGAAGGGACGTGAATTCCGTTGGTCACATATCCGACAGGAAGCTCCGCCCGAGGCCAGCGGGGAAACAGACATTGGAACAGTCCCTTGCCGACTTCACCGTGCAGCCTGCTGACGCCGTTGACCGCTCCGCTGCCGCGAATGGCCAGGTAGGCCATGTTAAAGGGCTCGCTGCTGCCAGCGCTGGCCGATTTCTCTCCGGCGGCACCTCCTACAGTGCACCATGCATCCGTGGAACAGCGTCCAAAGCTCAGTAGCCGGTCCAGTCCGATCCCAAGTTCGTTGGCGTAGGCGCCCAAGTATTCAGCTACAAGGTTGGGGGAGAAACGGTCGAAGCCCGCCTCGACCGGGGTGTGGGTGGTAAAAAGGTTTCCTGCTCTTGTGGCGGTGAGCGCCTCTTCGAAGCTGGACCCCCGATCTTGCGTGTGGTCTTGCATGTGACAGCGGGCCCGCTCCAATACGGCGAGAGCGGCATGCCCTTCGTTGAGATGGCATATATCGGGAGTGATGTTAAGCTCGCGTAGCAATCTCCAGCCACCTATCCCAAGGGCTATCTCCTGTTGCAGCCGCATCTCGGGCCCGCCGCCGTAGAGTTCACTGGTGATGCCCCGGTCCGCCGGGCTGTTCATGAGGTGGTTGGAGTCGAGCAGGAACAGCCGGACCCTGCCGGCGCGGATCTCCCATCCGCGCAGATAGACTTCCCTGCGCGGGAATTGCAGGGTGATCGTCACCCATTCACCTTCGGCGTCGCGGAGCGGCCTTATGGGGAGTTGGCCCGGGTCGTTGAAGGGATAGAATTCCATTTGTTCGCCATGTGCGTTGAGGGCTTGGCGGAAGTAACCCTGTTGCCAGAGCAGGCCGACGCCGACAAGGGGTACGCCCAGGTCGCTCGCAGCCTTGAGAAAGTCGCCCGCGAGAATGCCCAATCCCCCGCTGTAGATGGGAAGGGCCTCGCTCAGGCCGAATTCCATGCTGAAGTAGGCAATCGGACCGAGTGGGCCAGCGGGAGTCTCTGCGGGGGCGCCCATAGGACCGTTCGGCTCTCCGGCAATGTCCGGGGAATCTCGCGCTATATCTATGGCGGCCGGCGGGCACGCTGTGCCCGCGTCTGGGGTGTTTGTGATCTCCTGCGCCTCCAGGGCGCCTGCCGTCTTGGGGTAGGTCTGCTCAAACCAGGTGGGCGCCTGGTGTATGCCACCTGCAGCCTGCTGGCGGAGGAAAACGACGCGGT
>CAZOJR010000073.1:0-8705 GCA_964580165.1 uncultured Gaiellales bacterium | reverse complement strand
GCATCCAGCGCCGGCTGCAGTAGCAGAATGGCCGCGATCCGCCGGGCCATGCGCATGACCTCGCGCACCTCCTCGGGCTTGAGATCCCGCCCCAGAAGCGGCCGCTCCCTGTAGCTCAGCCACTTCTTCATAACCTGATATCCGCCGATGGTGTAGCTCCACACCCCCACCGGCACGCACCTCCAGTAGGCAACATCGTTTAGGTAAACGTCCACCGCCTGATCCCCCAGTTGAGCAAGCGCCTCCTCCGCGCTGAGCCCGAGGGCCTCAGCCCCTTGCTCGATAGCCACCCGCTCTTCGGAGGTATACGGTCTAAGAATGCTCTTTCCCTTGCCCGGCATAGTGACGCCACCCTGGCCGGCGTGACCCCAACCCGCGCTGACGGCGAGATCGCCGGCCTGGGGATCGAGGTTGCCCCCGCCCACCCGCGTGGCCACGCCGATCACCTTCATCTCCGGGCGGATGACCCCGGCGGTGACCCCGTCAACATCGGTCTCGGGATCGAGCAAGTCGGCCACCTTGCGACCCAGTTCGGCCGAGGCGAGGAGCAGGTCCTTGCTGTCGGGGAGAGGGATGCGAGGCCAGTCTTGGCGCAGAGCACTGCCATTGTCTGTTCGATACGTGGAGCTGTGCAGCAGCGAGATGCAGTGATGGCGAAGGTGATTGGGCACACAGCCCGTCACGGCCAGATATTCGCTCGCTGACTGCGACAAGTTCACGCGCAGCCCTGCCGAGTCAGCCTCACCAAGCCCGATCTGGCCAGCCACTGGGCGGACGAACAGCGGGAAGAAACTGGATAGACCACTGCCGAAGTTGTCGGCAAGCAACCTTAGCGGGTACCCTCGGTCGAACCTTTCCTTCGGCTGCCTTTGTCGAGCCTCCAGCCAGGCATTCCCCCCAAACACCTGCTCGAAGTAGTCCGCCCGTTTCTCGTCGAGAAGTTTGGTCTCCGGCTCCCAGTAGAGCCACCGGAGGTCGAAGGGGCGGTAGCAGTACCGGACCACGTTCTCTGCGAGGAAGCCGCGACGGAGCAGTGCCGTCCGGGTCTTCCTGGCGTCGAACCGGGCCGTGCTCGTCATCGCCACCGGCGCTATCCGCCGCATCTCCTCGTCCGATACGTCCGGGTCGAAATAGGCCTGCATCCTCGCAACGAGTCGGTCGCGGTCGATGTCGACGACAAGCGAGTCGCGGCTCGTCTTGACTCCAGGGAACGAGACTGGGAACAGGTCCGGAAGTGCGGGCCACGACAAGTACGCCTTGGCAATCGCTCCAGAGAGAAACGGCAGCCCCAAAGTCAGGTCGGGGGAAGCTGCACAGTAGCTGGCCATTTGTGACCAGCGCGCAAGCGCCGCCAGCTCCTTCCGTTTCTCCACCCCCCAGAACTGCGCAACACTCACATGCTCCGCCGGCTGGTGGTCTTCCTTCTGGGTCAGCAACGCCACCGCCGTCCCCACCTGGATCCCCTCCCGGTTGTGCTCGGTTGAGAACACGCTCGGGTCGGGTTTGCCGTCGGGGGTCAGTTTTCCAGTCTTGTACTTGTCCCCGTTGAGGCAGTCTATCCAGATCTTGTCGAACACCTCCAAATACCGCTCGCGCATCCCGGTGAATGACAGACCGTCCAGCCACGAGTAGTTGGAGATGAAGCAGACAATCCCCTTGCCCGTCTTCTCCACAATGCGGCGTTCGGCCATGCGGAAGAAGCGCACGTACAGGTCATTCAGGCCTTGGCCTTGGGGCGGCGGGGCTTTCTTCGTCGTCCGGTAGGCGTCGGTGAGAGTACGCTCCTCGGCGGTCGCCATGCCTGCATACCCGTTATACGGCGGATTCCCCAGTACCACCAGGATCGGCAACTCCTGCTTCACCTTCTCGGCGGCGTCGCGTTCGGCCTCCAACTCCGGCAGAACCGACAGTTGCTCGTGCTTGTGCGGCGACTCCCACCCGGTGAGGGCGTTGGTCAGAAATACTCCCACCCGTTCGTGCTCGGCCAAGGGGAGATGCATGTTCTGGAGCAGCAAGCCCAACTGCATGTGTGCGATGACGAAAGGAGCGGGCAAGATTTCGAATCCGAAGACTCGTTCCATGGCCGCCTTCTTGACCTCGCCCGCCGAAAGGGCGTCGGCTCCCTTCTCGTCCAGGGTTTCGCTGATGCGTTCCAGCACCTCCACCAGATAGGCGCCGGTGCCGCAGCAGGGGTCGAGCACGTACACCCGCGGGTCGGCCAGACCGTCGGGCACGTCCAGCTCTTCGCGGAGCACCGTGTCCACGCGGGCCACCATGTATTCCACGATCTCGGGCGGCGTGTACCACACGCCCAGTTCCTTGCGCAGCGCGGGGTCAAACGCCTCCAGGAACGGTTCGTAGAAATACTGGACAGCGTGATGCTGCTCGAATTTGCTGAAGAATGCTCGTCTATCTACCCGATTCAGCGCCGCGGCCGCCTGGTCGAGAACCGGCACCAGGCCCAGCGAACCCAGCAGATGGGGTGTAGCGATCTGCGTGAAGAGCGCCTGGACCACGGGCACGTGCAGGGTCCAAGCGGCGGTCTTCCAGTCGAAGCGGGCCCCGGCCTGGCCCGGGGCGCCGGACGCCGCGTCGTCGCCGGGCTCGTGATCGTGACTCCACATGACCCACGAGGCAAACAGGCCATAGAACAGGGTCTGGACCAAAGTCGAACGGAAAAAGTGCTCTCCCTTGACTCCTTCGAACTTGACGCCGAGCGTGTCCTCCAGTGCCTTGCGCACGGCGTCGAGCGCGGGGAGTTCAGCGGCTTCGGTGAGCATGCGGGCCTCACGCGCGTACGAAGCCAGAAACCAGGCCAGGTCCTGCGGCAACGCCAGCGTGGCTCCGGACAAGAGCACCCGCTTGAGGAACTCCACGAAACGCTCACCCTGTGCCTGCTCGGTAAGGCGCGGATGGTTGGCAGCCGTCCAAAACTCGGCCTCGTTCGGCGCCAAAGCATAGCGCTCGAGCGTCGCCGGCCTGCCAAGTCCGTCGATGCCCAGCAGCAAGAACTCGCGCAGATTGGTCACCAGCACCTGCCGGTAGGCCTCCAAATAGCCCAGCACCTGTGGCGTCGCGGCGATGGCGTCGATGTTGGCGGAAGGCGGTTTGACTTCGATGGCGCCCCGGGCCGGCTTCTGCCCGCCAAGGAGGCTGAGTTGAAGCGTGTCGCCGATTTGGGTCGTAATCACATTGGGTGCCGCGCCGCTACCCGACGTTGCCGCCCCGCCAGCCCTGACTCCACGAGGTTTCCGCACCTGATCGGCCGTGAACAACCCGCCGTCGGGCAGACCGGCGCCCCGATTCTTGAGGTTCATGAAGCAACGGACCTTGGGCTTCAGTCCGCTCCCAACCTCCTCCAGGAGATCACGCAGCGCGGGATAGTACGACAGCTCAGAGACTCCCTCTCCCGAGAGTCTGATGTCGCGCAGGTCACTGAGATACGTCGCGATAATCCCCAACCGCTAACTCCCATGTCGATACCGGCACCGCAGCCATGATAGTACGTAGAGCGGACGGCGGTGAAACGAACGCTCAAGAACAAGCCTAGTGACCGTGGTACGCGAGAGTCTGAGTCACAACCTGTTCTGCTTCGGCCAAGGCCCGCTCATCAAAGTCAAACGCATCCAATTCAGCCAGTGGGTTATCAAGAAGCAACCGGAGAGTCGATACCGCACCATCGCTGATCGCAAAAGACGATACGGCCGGTCCGGTCACACACCCTTCGCACACCATCCCACCAAGACTCGGGGAGAAACCGTAGAGATGATCCTCGCAGCCGCACTTCGCGCAATGAGACATTTCCGGCGCGTATCCCAACAGAGCGAGAAGCTTGAGGCGCGTGGCCAGCACCACACCAGCGGCCCCTACCCGATCACGCGTGTCGGCAAGACGGGCGATGCCGCGCACCAGCAGGTTGAAGGCCGGAACACTTCCTTCTTCGGCGGGGAATAGGTGGCGCACGGCCGCGAAGAGGCGTGCGCCCTCCTCCATGCGAAACAGCTGCTCACGCACCCCTTGAAAGGTCCGCAAGGTATCTACGCCGACAACCGTGTATAAACCTCGTCCAGAGTAAAGGCTGATCCGCGCCAGACTGAAAGGCTCGAGACGCCCTCCTGTCTTGGACTTCGTCCGCCTGACTCCTTTGGCAAGCGCACCCAGCCGTCCCCGTTCGCGAGTATAGAGCGTGACGATGCGGTCGGCCTCGCGATACCGCATTGATCCGATGACAAGCGCCTCAGTGGTAAAGAAGCGGGAGCCCACGGGAGCCTCCCCAACCGTCAGTCTTTCTCGGAGGAGAACTCCTTGATGATATTCACCGCATGAGCCGTTCCGATACGGGCAGCCCCCGCATTGATCATGACTTCAGCTTCGCCCGAGGTGCGGATTCCGCCGGAGGCGTCGACCCCCACGCTTTCGGGTAGGAGATCCCGGAACAGCTCCACGTCTTTAGCGGACGCCCCACCCGGTACGACCCCGGTGGAAGTCTTGATGAAGTCGGCTCCGGAATCTTCCACGATCTTGCAGACAAGCCGCTTCAACTTCTCATCGAGGTAATAGGCCTCCACGTTCGCCTTGACCAGCACCAAACCCCGTCCGGTGTTCACGCTGGTCATGCGAACGGTGCGCACCACGCTCCGCAATTCATCACGCACATAGCGGAAGTCTCCCGAGAGCATCGCCGGAATGTTCATGACCACATCGATCTCATCGGCTCCCAGAGCCACTGCCTGCTCGGCGCCGACAATCTTGGTTCGTTGGGAATCGGCTCCCAACGGGTGAGAGACAACCGTCCCCACCTTTACGTCATAGCCCTGGAGTAGTTGCCGGGCTACAGGTACACAGTACGGGAGAACGCAGACCGAAGCGAAGTGATAGGAGATCGCATCCCGACACAAAGCCTCGACGACGGTCGTTGTGCTCGTGGCTTCGAGCATCGTGCTGTCGATGGTCTTGGCAAGCTCTTCGACTCTCACGACCAACCCACCTCCTTCGTAGGTCTTCTATCATACACTGCCTGGCAAGTCCTCCCGGCCGAACCGCCAACGGAGGATGTGGCGATCGTGACCATCCCCATAAAAGTCAGGAACAAAAGCTTCATCGACAAACCCGGCGTTTCTGTAAAGCCTGATTGCATGGATGTTGTCCGGAGCCACGGTCAGTGTCATACCCTCCCCTCCCAGCCGTTTGATCTCCGCGGCCACCGCTGTTAGCAGCGCTCTACCCACCCGGCGGCCGCGCCACTCCGGACGAACATAAAAACCGACCACGTAGAAGAATCCCGGCTCGTCGAACATCCGCAGCAGCTGACAGCTTCCGGCGATCTCACTGCCGAGATAAGCTAAATAAACCGCGCCAGCCTGCGCCATTACCGCTAAGTCATACGTGCGCAGACCCGTCGGCCCGAAAGCCTCGGTGTCATACGCTTCCAAAACGACCAGTAGATCGTGATCGGGGTGGGAGACCCGGCTGATAACAATATCTTCGGGAGAAACGTCGGAGTCGAACATCGGGTACCTCAGTTTATGTTAGAACCACAACTGAAAGATCAGCGTTGTCACGATGATTCCCAGCAATGCCCCCAGAACAACCTCGAGCATCGAGTGTATGCCTGCCTCCACTCTACTCTGTGCCGCCAGCACAGCGACAGCAAGGGTAATCATGCTCACCAACAGACCCTCACGGGTTGCCAGACCCTCGTAGATCCCACCCAATACGAAGGTAACTGCCGTCCACCCGGCAAAGGCAAGCGCGGCATGGCCCGAGGGAAGTCCCCCGGACAGCGGGGTTCCTCTTCCACGAGTAGCTTTGATCGCTATGACGGCCGCCATCACCACCGCGAACGCCACAACGGTCAGGTAGGCGGGCGACCGCCGGATTATGCCCAGCAGATCGAGAGACATGCGGGCAAGACGATCGACCATGAGCAAATACGCAACGGCCAAGGCGTTGATCGCGGCTACCAGCACAGCACCGGCGGCAAGATCCTTGGCGGCCTTCGCCCGTGGATCGAACTCGTCGGTGACAATATCCACCACTGTCTCTACGGCGCTGTTGATCAGCTCCATCGCGAGCACAAACGTCACCGCCGCGACAACAGCCACCAACTCCAGCCGGCTCAGATTGAGAAATATACTGAGGATGAGCACAATCACGCTGATGGCCAGATGGATGCGCATATTGCGCTGATATCTGACGGCATAGACAAGGCCTTGAAAAGCGTAATTGAAGCTCTGGAGCAGTGTCGTTCGGCGGCCCTCACGAGCCATACACGACCCTCCCGCGTGTCTTGACGTTGTCAGTGGCTTTCGTGATCTTCGGGATAAGAAAAGGCCCGCACTAACCGGTCGAGTTCTCCAAGGAGGGCCTGCTCACGCTCACGCATCTCGCCATTGTCGTGTTCGTGATCATATCCCACGAGATGTAGCACTCCGTGCAAGACAGCCCACGCCAATCGCCGGGCGGGATCGTCCCCATCTTCCAGAGCATACCGCAGCACTACCGCCGGGCACACGACCACCTCGCCCAGATCGGGCAGCCGGTCATCGTCGGGGATATCCACGTCAACACCCGGCGGAGCAGACGGCCGTCCGGGCCACTCACCGTCGTCCATATAAGAAAACGAGAGAACATCGGTGGGCTCATCGAGACCCCGATAGCAGGCATTCAGCCCCGCTATTTCGCTCTCATCGACAAAGGCGACCACTACCGTTCCCGACGCCCGCTCGGCGACCATCACCGCTTCAACGAGACCGGCCACCGGAGCTTGATCGTGCCCGAATCCCATCCGATCGACCACTTCGACAAAGTCTCTCACCGTCAACCGCCCGAAATGTCATCCGAGGTTGGAGCAGATGACGAGGCGGCGTGACCATTTTGCCGAGAAGACGTAGTCTCACCGGCGGGATAACTGATGCGATGGCCCACAAGACCCAGAAGGCTTGCATCGAAAGACTCTCTTATCTTGTGCAGATCGCCCTGGGTCAGAGCGGAGTCGTCCAATTGGCCGTCTTCGACTTTCTGCTTAACGATCTCCTGTATCAGCCCCTGTATCTTCCGGCGAGTGGGATTCTCCATGGTACGAACGGCCGCTTCGATGCTGTCGGCCAGCATGATGATGGCGGCCTCTTTGGATTGAGGCTTCTGCTCCTCATAACGGTAACTCTCTTCGTAGACCGAGTCCTTCGCCAGCTGCATGGCCTTGTGATAGAAGTACGCGAGCACCGACGTACCGTGGTGCTGCTTGATTATGTCCACTACCGGCTTCGGCAGCCCATGCAATCTTGCCAGATGCTCCCCGTCGCGCACGTGTGCAGTAATGGCCAGCTTCGATAAGTTGGGGCTCAGGCGATCGTGCGGATTGTCAACGTATATCTGGTTTTCAACGAAGTATTCGGGACGGATGGTCTTACCGATATCGTGGTAGTAAGCCCCTACCCGAGCCAGGAGCGGGTTCGCTCCGATAGCCTCCGCAGCCGCCTCGGCAAGATTTCCCATCTGAATGCTGTGATTGTAGGTTCCGGGAGCTACCTGCAGCAGCTTTTTCAACAGAGGATGAGCCGGGTCGGCCAGCTCGAGCAAGCGTAAAGGAGTGGTCAGATTGAATACAGTCTCCACAAGATTGAGCGTTATGATGGTGAGTACGCCCGACACAAAGCCGTTTGCGAGACCCCACAGCGTCGCGCGCAGAGCATCACCGACCGGTGCGTCAGCAAATAGCTCGATCGAGAAGATGGTCAGAGCGGCCAAGACCATCGTCGCCAGCCCCGCCCCCAGCAAAGCCGTGCGTTTGCTCACCCGCGAGACGAGATAGAGAGACAGTCCGCCGACAATCATCGCCACCAGCGCATAGTGCATGTCGAGATTGGTAAGAAGACCAATATTTATCGAGGCCAGAGTGACCATGAGAAGCGCGCTGCGCGCGTTGAGAATCATGGCCACCACCATCCCTAAAGCAGCCACCGGGATGACGTAGGCCGACAGAGGTTGAATAACCAAAAGCCTGGCGATGGCGGTGCTGCCCAAGAGCAAGACCACCAACACCAACAGTGTATTGTTACCGTACTCCTCGGTGGTCTTGTTGAACCGGTGCATTAACCGTGAGAACAGCGATGTCTCCAGAATCATGATCAGGAAGATGCCCAGCCAGACCTTCCATCCGGACCGAACTCCCACCAACCCCAGCTCTTTCAGCACCAGAATGTCTTGGGCTGTTATCTGCTCGCCCTCCTGCAGTACGATCTCGCCATCGCCGATGGATATCATCACCGGCGCCACCTGCTCCATAGCCGCCTGCCGCCGGGCTTCGGTCTGCTCCTCATCGATCACCTGGTTCGGCCCCAAAAAACCCCCGGCGATAGAGCGCAGAGTCACCCTCGCGGATTCGAGCGATTGCTCGGTGATTGGGTTCGCATACAGCGTTTCCAGAGCTCCGATGGCCTGGCTCTGCATGCGGTCAAACGTGGTATCGTCGGCCGTCAGCAAATGCTCAAGGGTGGCGGCCGAAACCGTGGCGGGAGCATCCGCTTCAAGTTCTTCAACGGCATCATCGACATCCATCCCCTCCGCCAGCTCCTGCCGGACGCTGGCCCACACTTCCAGCAGCGACTGCCCACCGCGGTCGGACTGGAAGAGGGTACGGAAAGCGAGCTCGCGGGCGCGGCGCCTACCCACGCGGTAGTTCCTCCTCCGCCAGCTCCACGTCC
>CAZOJR010000072.1:0-8773 GCA_964580165.1 uncultured Gaiellales bacterium | reverse complement strand
CATAAGAGACAATGACAGCCTCGCCTTCCGCTACCGGTCTTTCGAGCTTCTGGCTGATGGCGGAGTGTTCCATTATTACCCGATCCTCTCCGATTGAGGAGATGCGTGCTCCCACGGACAGAGTGTCGGGATAGGTGACCGGTGCTACGAAGCGGCAACTGACGGAGGCAATGATGAAGCCCGAGTCTTGCCAGGCCGGCCCGGGAGGGTCTATTCCCAAACGCATCAAGTACTCAATCCTGGCTGTCTCGAAGTACTGCAGGTGGACAATGTTATTAACGTGGCCAAGGGAGTCCATGTCGCCCCAACGGACTGCGACCTCGACAACCACAGGATAGTTTTCAAGCATGCTAACAAGCATAGTGTCCCCAGCGATCTCCCGGCAGTTTCCGTAACGGTTATGGAGTGATTGTAGCTTGCGGACACTGCTTGTGATCGACTACGCCGGAGCTGGCATACGGCGCGGGAGTCTGATCCCCCTATATTGATTTCATGGTGATATCATATTAATATTAAACAGTTGAGAACTGGCAGTGTCCGTCTTTAAGTGTCCGAGATGGGAGAGTGAACCATATGGGTGTCGTAGAGGTCAGGGACCTTCGCAAGACCTACGGGGACATTGTGGCGGCCAACGGTGTTTCGTTCTCGGTGGAGGAGGGCGAGATCTTCGGAATTATTGGACCGAATGGAGCTGGCAAGACCACGACCGTGGAATGCATCGTTGGACTGCGTCTGCCAGATTCCGGTGCCATCACTGTGCTCGGCCTCGATCCGCGCACTGAGCGCAGCAGGCTGCGCGAATATGTGGGTGTACAACTCCAGGAGAGCGTGCTTCCTGCCAAACTCAAGGTCTGGGAGGCTGTTGAACTCTATCGCTCCTTCTACCGTCGTTCGGTCGACCCCGGCCGGTTGCTTGATCTCCTTGGTCTTGCAGAGAAGCGGGGGACCTACTTCAAGGAACTTTCGGGCGGGCAGAAACAGAGGCTGTCTGTTGCGTTGGCTCTTATCGGCGACCCAAAGGTTGCGGTGCTCGATGAGCTGACCACCGGGCTCGATCCACAGGCGCGCCGGGACACCTGGGAACTGATAGAGGGAGTGCGCGATCGTGGAGTGACAATCCTCTTGGTCACACATTTCATGGATGAAGCCGAGCGGTTGTGCGATCGGGTGGCCCTTTTTGACTCGGGCAAGATCGTTGCTCTTGACAGTCCGGAAGGGCTTGCTCTGACGGTGCGGGGCGGCAAGCGCATGCGTTTCACGCCCTCCGCTCCGTTTGACGATCATCTGCTGACCGGTCTTTCCCAGGTTAAGAGCTTGGAGCGCCAAGGGGATCACGTGATCATCTACGGGAGTGGTGAGCTTGTGAATGCCGTTATCCTCACGCTGGCCGGGACCGGGGTGATTGCCCAGAATGTGGAACTCGATTCTCCCTCGCTGGAGGACGCTTTCGTAGAACTGACCGGCCGGAAACTTCATAACGAGAGCGGGGAGGTGCAGTCATGACCACGCAATTCTCCGCAAGTGCGCGGCCTCCGTGGCCGGCTTTCGTGAAGCTTCTGACTGTCGAGACGAAACTTTATCTGCGAACGCCCGTGGCCTTGGTCTTGTCGGTGGGTCTTCCCGTTCTTCTTCTGATCATTTTCGGATTTGTCCCCGCGTTCAACGAACCCACTCAGGACTTGGGGGGGCTGACGGTGCTTAGCCTGTACGCTCCCATACTTAGTGTTTTCGCGGTGGCTTTTTTGGGGCTCGTTGGTCTTTCTATGCCGCTTGCCGGTTATCGCGAGCAGGGGGTACTGCGGCGCATGTCCTGCACGCCTGCACCACCGTCCTGGGTGCTCGGCGCTCAGTTGGCGATCAACCTGGCCGTGGCTCTGGCTGCCCTCATTATCATCAACGCAGGGATAAAAGCGTTCGGTATCGCGGGGCCGGAGCAGGTGGGGGGATACGCGCTGGCTATTATCCTCTGCGTGGCGGCCATCTTCGCCATAGGCTTGTGGATCGCGGCGGTCGCCCGCAGCGCGAACATAGCCAACGCCATTGGTCAGATACTGTTCTACCCGATGATGTTCTTCGCAGGTTTGTACTTCCCGCGTGAGCTGATGCCCAGCATCCTGCGTCACGTAAGCGATTGGACACCTTTGGGCGCGGCGGTGGGGGCTCTGCAGAGTGCGGCCGAGGGGGACTTTCCACCGGCTCAGCCGCTCCTCGTCATGGTGGGGTACGCGGTGGTGTTCGGCATCGCCGCGGTCAAGCAGTTCAAGTGGGAGTGATGCTCTCAGCGAGAAGGAGCAAATATCGCCTCAGGTGGGGCGAGCGAAGGAGGAGCATATGGAAGGGCAGCAGGTATCTTTGAGTCACGAGCGCGAGATAAAGACCATCAGTGGTTGGAAGATGCTGGCGGCGGTTATTGCCATCTTCGTTGTGGGCATCGCGCTCTTGGCGGTCGCCGCGGTGCTCGAAGACGGCGGCGGTCTCAGCGCGGTGACGGTCTGGGCATTGGTGGGACCGGGGATTGTTCTGCTCATCGTTGGTTCGTTTCTTTTGCCCGGCTTCTTTACTCTTGAGCCGAACGAAACCCGAGTATGCGTACTCTTTGGTGCCTACAAGGGTACAGTGAGGGAGGGCGGATTCCGCTGGGCCAACCCCTTCTATTCCAACGGTCCGGCAAAGACGGCTGATGGCGGTGGTCGAGACGCAGGCCAGGCTGCGTCCGCTGGAGGCAAGAAAGGTCAGCAGACTCGGGTGCCCAAGAAGTACCCCCGATACAAGATATCGGTGCGGGCACGTACTCTCAACGGACCGAAGTTGAAGGTGAATGACCGGCGCGGCAACCCTGTGGAGATTGCCACAGTGGTGATATGGAGAGTCAGAGATACTGCCCAGGCTGTCTTCGATGTCGATGACTTCGAGCTCTATGTCGAGACCCAGAGCGAGACTGCTCTGCGGCACCTGGCCGGATCGTACGCCTATGATCACGGCGAGGAGAACGAAGTCACACTGCGCAGCAACGTGGATGAAGTTTCGCAGGCACTGAAGACCGAGTTGGAGCAGCGTCTCGCACGGGCCGGCGTCGTGGTTGAGGAGGCACGTCTCACCCATCTGGCATACGCTCCCGAGATTGCCCAAGCTATGCTTCGGCGCCAGCAGGCGGAAGCTGTCATCGATGCTAGGCAGAAGATCGTTCACGGTGCCGTCAGCATGGTTGAAATGGCGCTCAACGATCTCACCAAGAAGGGTGTAGTGGATCTCGATGCGGAGCGCAAGGCCGCCATGGTCAGCAATCTCATGGTGGTTCTCTGCGGTGAGTCCGAAGTGCATCCAGTGGTGAATGCCGGTACTCTTTATGGGTAGAGTCTTGAGGAGTTCTCCGGTGGAGTCCGGGTGGGGACCGCCCATGGTTCATGGCGGCCAGGATGCCGGGTAGTGGCCGTGCGTAAGCAGTTTCTACTCCGTATCGACCCTGAACTCTGGGCGGATCTCGAGGCTTGGGCGGCCGACGAGTTGCGTAGCGTCAACGGGCAGGTCGAATGGATATTGAGAGAAGCGGTTCGCAAACGCAAGGGCCCGCACGAGAAAGGACCAAAAAATGAAGGACCCGCGACTGGAGAAACTGGCCGGTAACCTGCTGGATTACTCGCTCGATATGCAGCCCGGCGAGAAAGTGCTCCTCGAGGGGAAGACCGGCTCCCTGGATCTGATGATCGCTTTGGTCGAGGCGGCCTACGCGCGGGAGGCCGTGCCGTACGTACATATCAGCGATGCCCGTCTGCAGCGGGCGTGGTTGCTCGGCGCGACTCGGGAACAGATGGATTTGCGGGTCTCTTGGGAGATGCAGCAGGTGAACGACATCGATGCCGCCGTCAGTATCATGGCGGGAGAAAACGCTTCCGAACTCGCCGATGTACCACCGGGCGTCATGGAAGTGGCCCGGCTGGCCGATGAACCGCTGCTTGATCTCTATCTGGCGAAGAAGTGGGTCCTTTTGCGTTTCCCCACTCCTTCCGCTGCTCAGGCGGCCGGTATGTCCACCCAAGGCTTTGAAGACTTCTGCCTGGCCGTCTCTACCCTTGATTATGCGCGAATGGACAAGGCCATGGATCCCCTGGTGGAGTTGATGTCGCGTACCGACAGGGTGCGCATCATTAGTCCGGGAACGGATATCTCCTTCTCCATAAAGGGGATCCCCATCCAGAAGGCGGCCGGCAAGAACAACATTCCCGATGGTGAAGTGTTCACCGCTCCTGTCAGAAACTCGGCCAACGGCACGATTCTGTTCAACACGCCCTCTCTAGAGGAAGGCACGACCTACGAACGAGTGCGGCTGACTCTGAAGGACGGGCGCATTGTCGATGCTGATGCCAACGAGCCCGCGAAACTCCGGCATATACTTGATACCGACGAGGGGTCCCGCTATCTGGGCGAGTTCGCGTTGGGACTCAATCCATGTATCGAGCGGCCGATGAAGGACACCCTTTTTGACGAGAAGATCATGGGAAGTCTGCATCTCACTCCCGGTCGTGCCTATGAAGACGCCGACAATGGCAACCGGTCCAGCGTTCATTGGGATTTAGTGCTTATCCAGACGCCGCAATGGGGTGGCGGTGAGATTTACTTCGACGACGTTTTGGTGCGCAAGGACGGCCGTTTCGTGCTGCCGGAGTTGGAGGGCCTGAATCCGGAACGCCTGATGTAGACGGAACGACTGCGGGTGAGGAACCGGCTCAGTGTGTCGCGGCGGCCTCAGCCTGTTTGTCAGCCTCGCGCCAGAAGGGTAGGTGCTTGCCAATACGCCAGCCAAGTCCCACGAAGAACCAGGCGAACACGCACGCGCCGGCGGTTGCCCCGGCCGCCGGCCACCCGGGTAGATCGAGAGCGAAGAAGTCTCGCGCGAATGGTATGAAGAAGCCTATGATGAGAATCGCCACCATGGCGAGAACCAGCCATAGCCTCCACCCACGTAGCGGGCGCTCTATGGCGGCTATTACTCTCCATCCAATGACGCAGAAGATAATGGTTTCCATGGTCTGGGCCTCGGCAACCGTTGCGCCGATCTCTCTAAGAAGGAGAAACGAGAAGAGCATGGTGATGGCGGCCAGGATTCCGGTCGGAATGACGAACCGAGCCATGCGGAACACAAAGCCGGGAACGAACCGGCGAGGATTGGGGGCAAGGGCGAGGAAAAAGCCTGGAATGCCAATTACCAGACCGTCGATCACAGTAAGATGCCGCGGAAGTATGGGATACGAGACCCCGATGACCGCCACCGCTATGGCCAGGATAGCCGCCCAGACGCTCTTGGTGGTGAACATCTTGGATACCCGCTCGATATTTGCCGTTACCCGTCTTCCCTCGGCAACCACTCCGGGCAGGGTGGAGAAGCGGGAGTCTACGAGAACCAGCTGTGAAACCGCTTGGGCGGCCGCCGTACCGGTGCCCATGGCGATGCCCATGTCGGCTTTTTTGAGCGCGAGCACATCATTCACGCCGTCACCGGTCATGGCCACGGTATGTCCTCGGCTTTGCAGGGCTTCGACCATGGCTGACTTCTGGTCGGGAGTAACTCGTCCGAAGACTGTGGTGTTCTCCATGAGCGCCGCCAACTCGTGACCCTCTGGCAACGTGCGGGCGTCGATCGCTCTTTCCGCGCCTGGAACTCCTGCTTTCGCCGCGATGGTGGCCACTGTGGCCGGATTGTCGCCGGAGATAACCTTGATCTCAACGCCTTGCTCTTGAAAGTAGGCGAGTGTCTTTGGGGCATCGGACCGGACGCGCTCGCTGAGAATGACCAAGCCTACCGGTTCAAGCTCGCGAGGTAGGCTCTCGCCGTTCAGATTCACGGAAGAATGTGACAGTAGCAGTACTCTGAGGCCTTCATCGGCCAGTTTGGCAGCTTGGGCGCGGGCTCGATTGTCTCTGCCGGTGTTGCCGTCCGCCACGATTTCGGGTGCCCCCAAAATCCAGGAGCCACGCCCGGCGATGCGGACAGCGCTCCACTTGCGGGCCGAAGAAAAGGGCACCGAGTCCTCGATGATCCAGCCGGCCGGTGCCGGGAGCGCGTCTCCTATCGCGTCGAGGGTGGAGTTGCGGCCGGGACCCGCGGCGGCCATTGTACCCAAGACCTGAAGTGCCAGAGCTTCGCGGCCGGGACCGCCGTCTCCTGGGGAGACGTCGGTCGCGAGACGCCCATTATCCGCTTCGAGGTGCTTCCCGGCGGGTTCGAGTGCTTCAAAACGCTCAAACGCCGGATGCGGTTCGGTTATGGTGCCGGTCTTGTCGATACAGAGCACATCGACGCGGGCAAGTCCCTCCACGGCGGGCAACTCTCGAGTGAGGACCTGCCGTCGCGCGAGTGTGATAGCCGATACGGCGAAGGCGATGCTGGTCAACAAAACGAGACCTTGAGGCACCATCGCGACCAGTGCCGCGACTGTGTTGTTCACCCCGTGTTCCAAGGTGGCGTCCATTCGGAATTGTGCCCAGACCAGGAGTCCGCCTACGGGGATGATGCCTGTCCCGATCACACGCAGGATGTTGTTGATTCCTATAACCAGGTCGGAGCGCAGACGTACATAACGCTTACCTTCTCCGGTCAAACGCTGGGCATAGGCGTTTGAGCCGACTGCTGTGGCGCGGAATGCTCCGCTTCCCGCCACCACGAAACTGCCTGACAGCAGAGGGTCGCCCGCCTCTTTAGCAACCGGAACCGATTCCCCGGTGAGTAGGGATTCATCCACTTCGAGGCTGTGCGACTCCAGTGTTTCGCCGTCGGCTACGATCTGGTCACCGGCCGATATCCGTAGTACGTCATCCAGCACCACCTCGGCCACGGGCACCTCCCGGTCTTCGCCGTCGCGGATGACCTTTGCTGCGGGGGCCGTCAGTACCGTCAACCGGTCCAGTGCGATCTTGGCTCGCATCTCTTGGACGATGCCGATGGCCGCGTTGATAAAGATGATGGCGCCGAACAAGCCGTCCTTCCACGATCCGAACGTCATCACTGCCACAAACAGTACGCCCAGGATCAGGTTGAACCACGTGAAGACGTTAGAGCGGATGATGTCCCACGTACTGTGCCCACCTGGACGAGGAGTGATGTTGGTATGTCCTGCCGCCACCCGGTTGTGCACCTCGGCAGAGGTGAGACCCTTTAGCGCGAGAGGATTGGGGGGTTCGGAGGCCGCGTTCTTATCGAGCGCTACTCGTGTCGTCAAGGATGTCTCCAGAACGTTCGTGGTCTGCGCAGTCATCGATACAGGTTAGAGGGTACCATGAGGGGCAAATGCAACCGGAATGGGTAACAATCGATGCGATATGATTCATGCCGGTCGCGCACTGAACCGTGCCTGGATATCTGGTGCGGTACAACCGCCGAAATCCGGCGGAAGGGTCCAGCCTCGGCTATCTAAGGTCTCGGTTGCCTAGAGCAGCAGCCGGAGTTTGCTGCCGGTAAATTCAAAGCCCTGGTTCTCGTAAAAGCGGAAGGCACGCCCATCGTCCCTTCCCCCTGGTCCAGTGACGTCTGGACGGAACCGCCTTCTTTCTTGCGCTATGACCGTTGCTTCACGGATCAGCCCTTGTCCGGCACCCCGTTACCTGCGGCGTCTCCGTGCGCTGCCGTTGTAGACGAGGCGGGGTTTCGGCTTGATGGCCTTGCGGTCGGGGCTGGGAACCAAGCGCTGCATGTAAATGAATCCCTCGAGGTCTTGGCAGGGCAGGGTCTGACCGAGCATAAGCTCGATCTCCCTGAACTCGTTAATCTGTTCGGCCGCAAGGAAGCTGATGGCCGCACCCGAAGCACCCGCCCGTGCTGTTCGTCCGATGCGGTGAACGTAGTCTTGGGCTTGAGACGGCAGGTCGTAGTTGATCACGTGCGAGATGCTGTCTACGTCGATGCCCCGGGCCACGATGTCTGTGGCCACCAGCACGCGGTAGGTACCGTCCTTGAAGCCGTCGAGCGCCCGTTGCCGCTGGGCCTGGGTGCGATTGGAGTGGATGGCGGTTCCCTTGATGCGGTTACGGTCGAGTTGGCGGCAGACCCGGTCGGCGCGGTGCTTGGTGCGGGTGAAGACCAGAACTCTGTCGAGCCTATCCTGCTCGAGTAGGCGCACGAGTAGGTCTATCTTCTGTGCTTCGGCCACCGGGTATACGGCCTGCGATATTGCCTCGACAGGGGTTGCGCTGGGGGCGACCTCAACCCGGGCGGGGTCGGTGAGCGTCGGTCCTGCTACGCGCATGACGTCGGCGGACAAGGTGGCCGAGAAGAGCATGTTCTGACGTTTGGATGGCAGCAGGCTGAGGATGCGCCGCACATCGGGCCAGAAACCCATGTCGAGCATGCGATCAGCCTCGTCGAGCACCAATATCTCCACATGAGAGAGGTCGATGTCTCTACGCTCATGCAGGTCGAGAAGGCGCCCCGGTGTGGCTACCAGCAGGTCAACGCCCTTCCGCAACTTCTTCAGTTGAGGCTCATATCCCACACCCCCATACACGGCGGCCGCGCGCTGGCCGGTGTACTTGGCGCAGCTGCGTGCGACATCCTCGATCTGGCCGGCCAGTTCCCGTGTCGGGGTCACGACTAGAGTCCTGACAAACGGGTGGTTACCGCCGCCGTTGCCGCTGTTCCTGACAGCATTCTTGCCGCCGCCGCCCCTACCGGCACTCTTGCCACGGTCGGTGCTCTGCCGGCCGTCGGAGGTGGTACGTTCCCCGGATTCTGGATGCTCGTCTACAGTTGGATCGCTGCTGGCTAGCATCTGCTGGCCGGAAT
>CAZOJR010000071.1:6706-8785 GCA_964580165.1 uncultured Gaiellales bacterium | reverse complement strand
ACTACCTTGTCCCCGGACTGATTTTGCTCGTAGTTGTTGTTGGCCTGCTCCCGCTCGTTACGCTCTGTGGTCTTGCCCGGCGCCGTGAGTGGGGTTGGTGGCTTGCGGTGATGGCGGGCGCCGGCCTCGTCATCTGGATAATCACTGAGGGCATTCTGCTCGGCTACTGCGACGATCTTCAATGATAGAGGGACACTCTCAACGACCAGGCAGGTGGCCCGCAAACACCGCCGCCGGCTTGACATAGAATGATCCTATACCTAGAATATCTAGGTATGAATGAGTTCCGAGGATACTTGGACTTAATACTCCTGGCTGCGCTCGCGAATGGTCCTGCGCACGGATATCTGATCATGCAGCGAATACGGGAGCGTAGCGGTGGGTTGCTCGATTACCCCGAGGGCAGCATCTACCCGGCTCTACACTGCATGGAGGAAGATGGTCTCATTAGCGCCTCATGGGCGACAGTGTCCGGGCGCAAACGCAGGACCTATCAGCTTACCCGCAAAGGAGAGGCGGAGCTCGGGTCCGAAACACAGAGGTGGCGGCGATTTGCAGGCGCTGTTGAGTCGGTATTGGGAGAGCCGACGTGAGCGACCTGGTCGGTGACTACCTTGCCGACCTGCAAAAGGCGCTTCCAAGACCAATGCGTCGGGACGTCGTAGCTGAGATTGAAGATCATCTGCGTGAGTCAGCCTCCACCAATGGTCCTGAGGAGGCGGTGGCGCGATTCGGTCCCGCTCACGACCTGGCACTGTCATTTGCAGTGCAATTGGCCGTTCGCGACGTTCGACGCACGGCTCGTCTGCTACTTCTAGCCATTCTCCCGTTTGCCATCGCGGCCTGTCCTTTGCCCCGGGGGTTGCTTCCGGCCTGGGGTGCAGCCTCGCTTGACCGGTGGCCTGAGCAACTGCCGGTGGCCTGGCTGCAGGATGTCATCTTGGTTCTACTGTGCGTGAGCGCGGCCTTCGCGTTCATTGGGATCGCGGTTGCGGAATCCCGACGGCTACGTCTTGGACTGTTGCTGCACGTCGCTGCGCTCTTGTCGATCATCGCCTTCGGCACGATGGTCACGGTCCTGGCCGTGCAGTGGGAGAGCGCTTTTCCAAGCGCGCCGAACCCGATCTGGGTCGCTCTATATGTGTTTATCTCGGTGGCGGCGCTGATCGCTGCGGGGAGGATTGGTCTCCGTGCGGCGATGGTCTGTGCTGCGGTTCGAAGGCCAGCCCCTCTCCGCCGCGCGGGTTGACTGGGGATCCGGGCTTTGAGACCGTTCGCGCAACGTGTTCGGATAAGGCGAAGGCGAGAGGTCTCGTGGGATGTCCGTGCGCACTCGGCGGTTCTCGCGGTCCTCGTGGTTCTGATCTGCCTTTGCGGAATGACGGTGTTTAGCTGTGGAAGCAAACTGGCGGGCTCCTCGGGCGTGGGTGATCCCTACTTCTCCAAGCTGGGCAACGGTGGCTACGATGCACTGGAATACCACCTGGCTCTCAGCGTCGACCCGGCAGCCGGTTCGCTTGCCGGCGATGTCACGATTAAGGCGCAGACTACTCAGGATCTGGAATCGTTTAACCTCGATTACTCGGGTCCGGATATCGAGCGCGTGGCAGTGGATGGATCTCCCGCTGAGTTCAAACGCAAAGGCGGCGAACTTGTTATTTTCCCAGCCGAACTACTCGAGGCGAGAAAGATTTTTGAAGCCCGGATTATCTACTCAGGGATGCCCGAGCCCTTGGAGGCTCCCAACGGTCCTCAAGGCTGGCACCACGAGGGTGACACCGTCTATACGGTTGGCGAACCCGAGGGGGCTTCCACGTGGTTCCCGGTGAACGACCATCCGTCCGATAAGGCCATCTATTACATTGAGATCACAGCGCCCAAACCGTACACGGCGGTGGCCACCGGGGTGCTTGTGGAGACCAAGACCAGCGAAACGGATCAGACCTTTGTGTGGGAGATGCGGCAGCCGCTAGCCAGTTACCTGGCCGGTATCAGCGTGGGCGATTATGAAATGGAGGAGACGGTGGTGAGGGAAGGCCTCACGATCCGCAACTACTTCCCGCCGGATCTGGATGACAC
>CAZOJR010000071.1:0-6696 GCA_964580165.1 uncultured Gaiellales bacterium | reverse complement strand
ATCTTCGCGCCGACCCCCGAGATCCTCGTGTTCTACGAGGAGCTGTTCGGGCCGTATCCATTCGATGCCTATGGGGCGCTGGTACCGGACGCGACCTGCTATCTGGGCATGGAGAATCAGACCCTATCAGTGTTCGGACGCGACGTTGTGGAAATGATGGCGGAGAACAACGAAAGGGATATCATCGTGCCACACGAACTGGCGCATCAATGGTTTGGCAACAGCGTAACGCTATCGAGCTGGAAGGACATCTGGCTGAATGAAGGTTTTGCCACCTACGCCAGTTGGCTGTGGCTGGAGCGTGAAGGTGGGGAAGAGGCTCTTCTGGCCGAAATACAGGAGACCTCCGATTGGCTAGACGGCGACGAGCAAGTGCCCTGTGCCGATCCGGGAGCCGACCAGCTTTTCAACACCAATGTATACGGACGGGGTGCTCTCGCCCTGCACGCGCTGCGGCTCAAGGTGGGCGATGGCGCTTTCTTTGACATTTTGCGCGAATGGAACGAACGTCATCATCTGGCCAACGCGACTACTGCGGACTTCATCGCGCTGGCCGAGGAGATCGGTGGAGTCGAGCTCTCCGCTTTCTTCGATGAGTGGTTGTATGGGGAGGAGCGGTTGCCTGAACTGCCGGTACGAACCGGGGACCCCGTCTATTCAGATGATCGATTCCACGAGAATGGCGAGTGATTGTTTGCGCCCACGAGCCCCGGATACTCTTGAGCACCGACTCAGCAGCGTTGCGGGATCCGTGAAATGCTGACTAGGCGAGGGCGCTCTTCCCCTTTTTGCCGTGGCCGCTGGGATCCAGTCCGGTCACTGCTCGGTTGCTACCTCCCTCGCTATCCTGAGCGAGAAAAGATACGAAGCAGTTAGTATGACGGTCAGCACCATGAGAAAGGGGGGTATCGCGTTGAGGGAAAGACGCTCGGCGATGATACCGGTGAGGGAGGGCCCGACGGCACCGCCGGTTCCCATGGCGGCGATCTGGATACCGATGGTGTTTGGGGTATGACGCGTTCCGACACGGACGGCTGTTCCCGAGAGTAGGGCCGCGAGGACTGGAGCAATAGCGAGGCCGATGATGGCGCAGGCGAAGAGATCCAGAGTGCCGTCCACATTCAACGTAAGAAGCGCCGCCCCCAGTAGCGCCAGAACGAGGCTACCGACGATGAGGCTTTTCTGGCCGATGCGCCGTATGTAGAAACCGGCCACTATTCGTCCGACGGTGAAGATTCCCCAGTAGCTTGCCATGAAGAACCCGGCCAAGCTTGGGGAAACGCCTCTAGATTCGGTGAGCAGCGTGTAGGCCCAGCTCCCCAGGGTCACCTCTATCCCCATGTAGACAAAGAATAGAAACATGCTCAACCATACCCGCCACTCACGCAAGGTTTCCATCATGCGTACGTCATAGTGGTGCGGCTGCTGTTTCTCATCCTCCGGTCCCTTGCCGCTGGTGGGCTCCGCGCTATCACTCCACCGGGAAACGGTCAGCACGAAGCAGGCGGCAAGAACAAGCTCCAAGCCGCCGACCATCGCGTAGCCCCATCGCCAACTGCCGAGAGCGCTGATGGCCAGCGTCATGATCACCGGCCCCAGTGTTGCCCCGACTCCGTAGGTCGCATGGAGCCATTGCATCACTCCCTCTCCATGGTGGGTTGCGACATAAATGTTGAGCGCGGCGTCGATACCACCGCCACCCAAGCCTGTTGCCACCCCCAGCGCTACCACGACCCACCAGCTGGGAGCGACCCCGTAACCCACGAGCGCAACGCCGACCAAAAAGGTGCTGAGAGCCAGCAGGGCTCCAAGCTGCAGATGGGCCATCAGCCGCCCCGCGAAAAAGCTGGATGCGAGATAGCCGGCTGTGAGCGATATAAACAGCGGGCCAAGAGAATCGAGGGGCAGGGAGAAATCGCGCCGCATCGACGGCCAGGCGACCCCGAGAAGTCCGTCGGGCAAACCAAGCGAGATGTAGGCCACGAAGGCGAGCACGGCAAGACCCAGACCTATTCTTGTCTGCTTCTCCGTCACCGGTACTCCATGCCTACGGTCATCTCCCTATGCTTTATCCCCGTGGTCAGTAGGCCAGCTTATCAAGAAGACGGTGTATTCCGGTAGCCTTCCGTATGCCGGTGTTGTCGGGATAAGCCGGCGAAATGGAGCCGTCGGGGGTCTACCGCCGCCAGCCTCTCAGAAAACTCTACGGCCCATTCGAGCTGGGGTGCGACATCTAGCTCTCCCTGTGTGTTGATGTAACCGAGCTTGCCGTCAGCCAGCACGGGGAATAGTTGTGCGGAAGTGGTGGCGAATGAGGCCACAGTAGTGACGGTGAGGTCACGGTGGCGCTGGTGGCCGCGGCGGTCGTGGCGGCCGCTATGGCTTCAGCGGTGACTGCCGATCCGCACCCCGCTACGACAAAAGGTAGTTGCAGAGAAAGCGACCTTGACGCCGTCATTTTGGACGCGGCCATGGATTTCCCGATCGTTCGCAAGCACGCATCGGTGTATGTCCACTTATAGGACATTCACCAGTGGCGGGAATGGTTGCCGAGATGTAAGCGGGAATGAGTTGTGAACCGAAGTGGGGTCGCTGTCTGCTTCACACCACTAGCAGATCTGAGTAGCAGTGTTCTTACGCTCGCGTTTACGTCGGATCCACTTCTCTACCTCTATGGTCACGTGGACCAGCACCGCTACGCCGATGATCCGCAACCAGGTGGAGGCGCCTATGGGGGCGGTTCCAAAGAGACGGTTAATCGGAGGCGCATAGGTGAAGAGCATCTGCAGGCCGATCATCAGAACCACTCCGACGAAAAGGACGGGGTTTGTCATGACCCCAGTTTGCCAGGAAGGTCGTTGTAGCGCGCGGCAATTAAACAGGAAGGAAATCTCACCAAACACTATCACGTTGGCTGCCACGGCGCGGGCCTGGTCGATGCTGTGGCCGGTTTGGATGGCCTGCTCAAAAAGGCCGAAGGCGCCGCCTAGCAGGACAACGCCGACGATGATGATGCGGCCGATCATGATGTTGTCTAAGAGGGGTGCCTTGGGAGAACGAGGCGGGCGCCGCATTATGCCCTCCTCTTTGGCCTCGAAGGCCAAGGTAATTCCCAGCACGATACCTGTGGTCATGTTGATCCACAGTATCTGTACGGGCAGGATGGGCAGCAGAGTACCTGCGAAGGCACCGGCTAAGATAACCAAACCCTCGGCCAGGTTGGTGGGGAGCGTCCAGCTGATGAACTTCACCAAGTTGTCAAAGACGCCTCGTCCCTCTTCAACCGCCGCCTCGATTGAGGCGAAGTTATCATCGGTGAGCACCATATCGGCTGCTTCCTTGGCCACCTCGGTACCAGTTATGCCCATGGCCACGCCGATGTCAGCTTGACGTAGAGCGGGACCGTCGTTCACACCGTCGCCAGTCATGGCTACCACATCGCCGCGGCTTTGTAGAGCCCGTACCAGTCTGAGCTTCTGTTCCGGACTAACGCGTGCGAAAACAACGGTATCGGCAGCTGCCCGGACTAGGTCTTCGTCACTGATGACGGACAACTCGGTGCCGTTGAGAGCTAGAAGCTCGTTGGCGCTGTCGCAGTTCACGGTGCTGAGTTCAAGCCGCTTCGCGATGGCACTGGCGGTGAGGATATGGTCGCCGGTAATCATCTTCACCCGAATGCCGGCATTGTGGCAGGCCCGAATGGCGAGGAGGGCCTCCTGGCGTGGTGGGTCGATCATCCCCTGGATACCGAGGAACACGAGGTCGCGCTCTACATCGGCGTGAGTGATCTCGGTCACCGAGGAGGGGACATGTTTGTAGGCGAAGGCAAGGATTCTCAGGCCCTCGGAGGCCATATCCTGGGCCTGCTTTTCCGCCTGCCTTCTGGCGGTTTCGTCAAGCGGGGCACCGTCCGCCGAGTATCCAGACTGGCCGAGCACTCGCTCCAAAGCACCCTTCATGTAGATCACGTTTACGTCTGTACGCGACTCGGCCTCTCCGCGTACGGCAAGAGCGCTGCCGTCGTGCAGGGTGGCCATATACTGATATGTGGACTCAAACGGCAAAGTGTCCAAACGGGGCAGGTGATGTTCGATGGTCTCGACATCGAGCCCCGCCTTCATAGCCGAGACGATGAGTGCTGCCTCGGTTGGGTCGCCACTGATGTGCCAAATACCATCCTCGAAGTAAACGGAGCTGTCATTGCACAGGAGCCCTGCGCCCAAGAGTTCCCTAAGAGTGGTATCGGCTGGCGAACTTAGCGTGTCGCCAGGCCTCATGCTCGTTGATAACTCGACCGGCTTCGAATTGTCCGCGGGGATTAGTTCACCCTGAGGATCGTAACCTCCGCCCGTGAGAGTGTAGAGCCGGGAGCCGATCGCGACCTTCTGCACCGTCATCTGATTCTCGGTGAGGGTGCCTGTCTTATCGGAACAGATCACCGTAGTGCTGCCCAATGTCTCTACGGCCGGCAGGCGGCGAATGATGGCGCGGCGGCGGGCCATCCGCGACACGCCGATTGCCAGGACGATGGTAACCGCAGCTGGTAGCCCTTCCGGGATGGCACCCACGGCCAGAGCTACGGCCGCCACGAACATGTCGACAGCAGACTCGCCACGCGCTAGCCCCACTGCGAATGTCACCACCGCCAGGCCGATGATGATAAAGAGCAACAGGCGGCTGAACTGGGCGATCTTGCGTGTGAGAGGAGTCTTCAGCTCCTCAGTTTCGGCGATGAGTCCGGAGATCTTGCCCACCTCCGTGTCATCGCCGGTGGTTACGACCACGCCCGCCCCCTGGCCGTTGGTGGCCAAGGTGGATGCGTACACCATGTTGGTGCGATCGGCGAGGGGGGTGTCAGGATCGATCACGGCCGCTTGCTTCTCCACCGGCAGCGATTCACCCGTAAGAGCTGATTCGTCTACTCGAAGGTCACGCGCGTATGTGAGTCGCAGGTCGGCCGGGATCTTGTCTCCAGCTTGGAGTAGCACTATGTCGCCCGGTACTAATGCGGCGGCGGGTAGTCTCTGACGTTGACCGTCCCGGACGGCAGTTGCTTCGGTAGTCATGACCTTCGAGAGAGCCTCGATGGCTCTGACCGCTTTGGCCTCCTGAAGGTAACCCACGATGGCATTGATGACCACCACTCCGAAAATCACGCCGGCGTCCACCCACTCTTTTAAGACAACTGTCACCACTCCGGCTATGAGAAGTATGGCCACTAGAATCTGGGCGAATTGCGATAGAAGCAGGCGATGGTCATGGCTCTTTATGCTATTGCCGAACTGATCGAGGCGCGTGCCTATCTCGATGCTATCCAGACCTCGGTCTAGATCTGTCTCGAGGAGGGTAACAAGGTCATCGGGGCTGATGTGATGCCAGGTTTGATCTGCCAGCGGCCGGGCTTGGGGCATAGCCTATGCTCCTCATCGGGGTCGTCTGGGTAACGGGAATCTTAGTGCGGTCTACCCGTCTCTTGGCTCGTGCAAACCCAGTGTGGGAGCCCGTCGGTATAGCAGATGTAATCGATGGCTGAAAGATCGGCTCTGTTCTTGGAGAGCGTCTGGAGCTGCGCCGGTCTAATGCTGGCTATTTCACTGGAGCTGTGAACGTCCCTGAGATCTCACTCCACTTGTCTTTAACAGAGAAGGTTCCCGATACTTCAGTATCGCTGACCGCTGTTACCTGCACGTCGCTTTCCAGAGCGCCCACGCTGAATGTGACAGTCGAGCCGTCGGGCAGGACTATTCCTGCCGCGCCGGTCAGCTCGGCTTGGCCCTGGGCGATGTTGAAGTCATATTTGCCGGTGACGAGTGGTGGCTCGTTGATGTCGGCGACTGTCCGTGTCAGCACCAGTTCGATGCGACCCTGCCCGGCAGGGGGATAGGGAAGGTCCCAGTATTCGGAGATCGAGCCTGCGGTGACGTCGTAGGTGGCCAGACTCACGAAGAGGGAGGCCACTCCATACGAAGCGTTACGATACGCTTCCGCCGATTTGATCTGGCTCCAATCTGGGGCGTTCTCCTTCGGATAGGCGCCGTTGGTGGACGAGACTGAAACGGTGGTCCCTAGATGCCCGGTCGACTCGCTCTCAGACGCAGTGGAGGTGGTGGTGCCAGAGGTTTCTGGGGTGGTGGGGTCAGAGGTCTCTGAGGTGGTAGGAGAAATGGTGGTTGAGGTGGTGTCCGTCGAAGACGCTGTTGCGGAATCGTCATTGTTCCCGCATCCGCCCGCGATTACCATCAGCAGACCAGTCATCAGTAGTACTACGGGCAAAATGAAAAGCCCGCGGTGTCTTCTGCATCCACCTCTATACATTATTCCTCCATACACCGAATGATGAATAATACGTGAGCGGCCGAGGTCTCCTGGGTAGCGGCCATTCTCAGACGGAAACAGGGTTCCTAGCTGTCGAGTGGCTTCACGCCCCGAGCCACAAGTCCGATAAGATTGCTATCCACCTTCCAGTCCAGAGCCGTGGCATCCCGGAGGAGTGTCTCGACCTCCTCTGGAGTGTAGGAAGAAGCAACCGAAGTGGCAAATCCACTTCTTATGACCTTCGGTTTGGTCATTGCCTGTATGAACCATTTGACCGGCGCTAGCATGTCTCTTCTCAGGTCAGAGAGCACAGCGGTGCCTCCTGGTCGCAGTACTCGAGCCATCTCCTGCAGCACCTCTGCGGGTCGTGACCACTCGTGC
>CAZOJR010000070.1:8182-8819 GCA_964580165.1 uncultured Gaiellales bacterium | reverse complement strand
GTCAAGGATCAGTACACCGAAGGCAACACCATGGACCAGTGGATCAAAAAGATGTACGACTGGTCCGACATGCCCAAGTACATGGACTTCGAGGACTTCAAGAAGAAAGGCTACTTTGTCGTCCCCCAGATCGAGAACTACAAGCCAACTTATGCTCTCCGCTGGTTCGCCGAAGGTAGGCCATGCGATACGCCTGACACGAGCAACCCGAAACGCGGCACCGATAAGGCCCACGAGTTGGCGACTGTCACCGGCAAGATCGAGTTCGTTTCGCAGAGCCTGATACAACACACGCCTGACGATGACGAGCGCGCGCCTATGCCCAAGTACATCCCCAGTTGGGAAGGGCATGAGTCGGAAATTTTCAATAAGTACCCGCTGCAGTTCATCTCTCCGCACCCGCGTTTCTCATTCCACACGCATCACGACACCCGCGTGCCGTGGCTCTCTGAGATCCCTGAGCACCGCATGTGGATCGACGGCTACAACTATCAGATCTGCCGCATCCATCCCAAGGATGCCGAGACACGAGGCATCAAACATGGTGATGTGATCAGGCTCTACAACGACCGGGCCGCGGTGTTGTTCGCGGCGTACGTCACTGAGAGGGTTAGGCCGGGCGTGGTCCATTCCTATG
>CAZOJR010000070.1:0-8172 GCA_964580165.1 uncultured Gaiellales bacterium | reverse complement strand
GGCGCGTCTCGGTACGACCCAGTCGAAAAGGGCAACCCCGACAGCCCCGACAGAGGCGGCTGCACCAACCTACTCAGCCCCGGCCGGATGATGTCCAAGAACGTCCCCGGCATGGCACCCAACTCCTGTCTCGTCGAAATGGCCAAGTGGGAGGGATGACACATGCCCAGATACGGAATGGTCGTTGACGTCACCAAGTGCGACGGCTGCTACAACTGCTTCATAGCCTGCAAAGACGAGTACTGCGGGCAAGCCAAGCCCGACTATTCGGCTCCTCAGCCAATGACCGGGCAGGACTGGCTCAAGATTATCGGTAAGGAGCGCGGCCAGTTCCCCAAAGTCAAGCAGGACTACATCGCGGTTCCGTGCATGCAGTGTGAAGTCCCGGCCTGTGCGAGCGCCGATGACGGTGCCGTGTACAAGCGCGACGACGGCATCGTGATCGTCGATCCGGAAAAAGCCAAAGGACAGAAGGAACTCGTCTCCAAGTGCCCATACCGCAGGATCTACTGGAACGAGCACGAGAACGTCGCTCAAAAGTGCACGTTCTGTGCTCATCTTTTGGACGCTGGCTGGAAAGAGCCCCGGTGCGTGGAAGCATGCCCAACCGGAGCCCTGATCTTCGGCGATCTCGACGATCCCAACAGCGCGGTGTCCAAGGCCATGAAGTCCGCGAAAGCCATGCATCCCGAGTACAAGCTTGGTGACAATGTCAAGTTCATTGGCCTGCCTAAAAACTTCGTAGCCGGCTCGGTGATCTTCGGCGACACGGACGAGTGTGCCGGTGGAATCACCGTCACCCTCGCAGGCGAGGACGGCGCCACGACTACAGAAACCGACGCATTTGGCGAATTCGAGTTCGAAGGACTGCCGGACAAGGCCTCCTACATGATCACGGTCTCAGCCCCCGGCTACAAAGCCCAGGAGTTCAAGGTCACAACTCACAAGAGCCTCTATCTGGGAGATATCTTTCTGCAGAAGTGATAGAAAAAGGTTTTTTGCTTCAAAGGCGGAGTACGGCCCACTCGGCAACTGTCAAACCGTCGAGTGGGCCGTTTGTATGACTACTGCTAGACACCGGCATCGTGACCATCTCAGGAGCCCAACGTCAAGCGTCGAAATCCGTGACGGGTATGGACAACAACAATAAGGCAGCCAACCAGAATCCGGCAGTTACCGGTACATCTCTCGACGAGGACGCACTGGCGCGTTATCTCAACGGCCTCATCGCCACCCTCCTCGCAAAGAAATCGCTTAAGGGACTCACCGGCGGGGGAAGTACCGGCGGCCCAAGCACCATCGAGTTACCCGTGGCAGATTCCGTCGGAGGAGATACAAACCAAACGGAAGAATCGGGGCCAGTCGATACACCGGAATCCCGAGATGCCCTGCACGCCGGACGTGAGCGCCCCTCCGGCCGTGCTTCGATGCGTGAGCAGTTGCTCGAGCTATTCGGCAGCCCTGAGCGGCTTGGAATTCCAACGACGTCTGCTGCCCTCTCAAGAATCTCTGCTTCGCTGGCGGAGCCTGGAACGCCGGAACTCGGGCCAAGCGCCTTTTTGCAGAGATTCTTGCCGACGACGCCGGCCCCAATGGAATTCACTCCTTCGGGAATATCCCAAGTGGACTCCTGCCTGTCCGGCGGATTCAAAGCCGGGCTGCATCTCATATCCGGAGAGGCAGGAATCGGCAAGACAGCCCTTCTCGAATCCGTGGGCTGGGAGGCCATCTCTTCCCGCCTTCCGGTCGTCTATTACGCCCTCAAGGAAGGAGCTTCCGACGCCAGGACGCGGTTGACGGCTACCCTGGCAGGGATCATAGGAGAACCATTCGTCGCCGTTCAGAAGACCCATGGCCGGGCATCAACATCCAATGGACTCGACGGACCGGCTCTTATCGACCGCATATTTCAGACCTCCGTGCTCCCGTGGCTCACACTGGTCGACAGCATATGTCTCCAAGGTGACAGAGTCAGTACCTTCATTGAGGATCTGGACCAGAAGATCGCCGAAACGAGGATGAAACACGGAAGCATGCCGGTGGTCCTCATCGATGATCTCGACAGCTTGGCGCCTGGCCACGACGCCACAGCGGCAGGCAACACGCTCTCACGTTTGAACGCCGCCTTGACAACCCGCGAAATGACCGGCCTCCTCACCTTCACAACAGCCGGTGCATCTCCCGGCGCGCCGGACGGCATACCCGCGCGGAGCGGAGTCCCGGCACAGACCGTCGTCGCCCTGTCGCCGGCACCGGCATCGCCCCCCGGTCCCTTTAGATACGTCGATTTGACCATATCGACCAAGGCCGGAGCCAGTAGTGCGTTGCCGCTGCTCCTCGACATCCGTTCAGGGATATTCGCCTCGCGTGCCCAGACTGAAGACTGAGCCTGGGTGTTGCCCGGACACGAGCCCTCCGTGCCGCGATTGGGCCGCTTCTTCTATCCTTCAGTCCTCCAGCCTGGCAATGAATTCCTCCGTGGGGGTAGCGGGCAGAGTAAGAGTGGAGACAGTCCCACGCGAGGCGAGTTGCATCAGAGTCCTGGTGAGAACAGCGTACGCAGGCATCGACGCTCCTCCTTCTCCGGTGCAGGGCGCTGCGACTTTTCTGCCGGGACTGCACCAGAGAGGCGCCGGCTTAGGCTCGACTGCTACATGAACTCGCGAAACGCACTCCCGAGGGCTTCGGGAAAAGGTGTGAGAACAATCGGTGGCATCCCTGGATGCCACCGAAGCATCTGCGAGTTTGTTGGAAAAGAGGTTTGCAGATACATGCTGCCGGGCATATGAAAGTTCGCGAGTCCCAAGAGAGGGGTAACGCGGCTGACTGAAAGGACAGCAAGCATAGTTACGGAGCTCGTGTTCTTCTGCGTGTGATCTCTGCCGGCCCCGTATCTTCCGACGAATCGGACCTCGAATCCCCCGGAGTTGTCCTGCCGCCGAATGGATGACTGCCGTGGGCGTAGAATGATGAAGGTACTCACCGGCCTTAGCGTCCCTGTTGCTTCGTGCGGCTGCATGTCGCGGGGGAATCTCCATTGTGCTGTCCAGAAGCGTGCCGCGCCTAAACAAGAGGGGATGCCATAGTCTTCCGAAGGCTCAGATTCGTATCAGAGCAAAAGGGCCGACTGCCTAGTGATCCAGACGCTGAGCCGCTGGGTTCTGAACTGTTCGGCGCCGATCAACTTAGAGATCATGCTGTCAAGCTGGCAGCGAACCACTGCGTCGATTGGCATCCGAGGAAGGACAGGCTGCTTCCACGGTTGGCGGATAACGAACGCATGCTCGTGGCCGCTCATGACGGGGTCACTGCTGCCACGACACCGGGACAGCGAATCTTGCCGGCAGAAGCCTGGTTGCTCGACAACTTCTATCTCATCGAGCAGCAGATTGCTCTGGCCCGCCGGCATCTGCCTCGCGGCTACAGCCGGCAACTGCCGAAACTGGCCAGCGGTTCTTTGGCCGGATTTCCGCGAATCTATGACATAGCTCTGGAGCTGATCTCGCATCAGGATGGCCGTGTCGATCGGGACAACGCCAAGACCTTCTTGGCTGCCTATCAGTCCGGCAAAACCTTGAACCTGGGGGAGTTGTGGGCGTTCCCGATTATGCTGCGGTTGGCATTGCTCGAGAACATTGGCAGGGTAGGAGCACGTATCGCCACCCGCCGTAAGGAGCGGGATGTCGCCATCGCCTGGGCCGATCGCATGCTGGCAGCCACCGAAGGAGAGGCTGGACAGCTCATTCATGTCCTCGCGGAGTTTGCGGATGCGGACGTGCTGCTGACGGCCCCGTTCGTAGAGGACTTCTACGCGCGTGTACAGACCCAGGGTCCGGCACTGGCCTTCGTTCAGACCTGGTTGGAACATCAACTCTCCGAGCAGGGAGTGAGCGCCGTGCAGCTTCTGGAGACTTCCAGCCGCATGGCTGCAGCCGACCATATATCCATCGCGAATAGTGTGGGTAGTCTGCGCTTCATATCTTCGATGGACTGGGGGGAGTTCGTCGAGGAACTCAGCCTCGTCGAACAGCTGCTACGCAGCGATCCGGCCGGAGTCTACGCGTCGCAGGACTTCCCCACACGAGATCGCTATCGACATGCCGTCGAGGCTGTCAGGAGCGGTAGTGGACATAGCGAGATGGAGGTAACACAGGCGGCCCTAGCGCTCGCCCAAGCTGCCGCGGAACAGTTGGGCAGCGACGCTCGTACCGCTCATGTCGGCTACTACCTGATCGACAAGGGCCGGCGGGATCTGGAACGGGCAATGGGCACCAGGGTCCCATTGCTGATCCAAGCCACCCGCGCAGCACGTCCGCTCCGGCTGTTCCTATACCTGGGGCCCATAAGTCTCCTTACTGCGCTGGCTGTGGCTCTCCTGCTGGGTTATGTGTTGAGGGTCGATCCGAGTATCGGACGCTCTGTCTTCTTCGCGATCGTTGGTCTCATAGGGGCGTCGGCGCTGGTCGTCCCTATCGTCCATCTACTGATCACGGTCACCGTGCCCCCCAGGACATTGCCCCGACTGGATTTCTCTGACGGCATCCCGGCGGATCATCGGACCATGGTTGTCGTTCCCACCTTGCTTGGCTGCGAAGAGGACGTATCCGACCTCCTGGAAGCCCTTGAGATACGCTATCTCGGTAACCGCGATTCCTCGCTATTCTTCGCCCTGCTCACAGACTTCCGCGATGCTCCCGAGGCCACTCAGCCGGGCGACAAGAATTTGGTCGCCCTTGTCCGCGCCGGCATCGAGGCACTCAACAACACGTACGGCAACGACCGCCCGGGCGTCTTCTATCTATTCCACCGCCCAAGGGTATGGAATCCGTACGAGCGAATCTGGATGGGCTACGAACGCAAGCGGGGCAAGCTGGAGCAGTTCAACTCACTTCTCCTACAGGCACGATCAGAAGAGACTCAGACGGCCAACGCGGAAGGTAGAGCGGACTCGGCGTTCTCCGACATAGCTGGCGACCGGTCCGTCCTTGGGTCGATCAGGTATGTCATCACCCTCGATACCGACACACAACTGCCCCGCGACGCAGCGCGCACGCTCATCGGGAACCTGGCTCACCCGCTCAATCGACCGGTATATGACGCACAGAAGGGTCGTGTCGTCGAGGGATATGCGATCCTGCAACCGCGTGCTTCGATCAGTCTCACGAGTACCGGCAGTTCTTGGTTCACGCGTCTATTCGCAGGTGAAGCGGGCATCGATCCATACACGCGCGAGGTCTCTGACGTCTATCAGGACCTTTTCGGCGAAGGTTCGTTCATCGGCAAAGGCATCTACGACGTCGAGGCGTTCTCGAGAGCCGTTCGCGGCCGCTTCCCCGAGAACTTGATCCTCAGCCACGACCTCCTGGAAGGTGGTTACGCGCGTGCGGCCCTGGTGACAGACGTAGATGTTATCGAAGAGCATCCAATCAGCTACGCCATAGAAGCCAGCCGCAGGCACCGGTGGACGAGGGGCGACTGGCAGCTTGCCGGCTGGCTGCTACCCCGTGTGCCTGGGCCGGATGGGAAACGGCGGCCGAATCCACTCTCACCGCTGTCAGTCTGGAAGCTTCTCGACAACCTGCGCCGCAGCTTGGTACCGGCGGCGCTGGTCGCGTTGCTGCTGGGGGGGTGGCTTTGGGGCCCGGGTCCCTCCTGGTTGTGGGGAGTGCTGGTTGTCGGGGCGTTGTTCCTGCCTGCCATGCTGACCGCGGCCGTCGAACTTATCCAGAAGCCTGAGGAGTGGGGATGGCCGGTGCATCTGGCGCTGACCGGCAAGTCTGCGGTCCGTCCGCTGATACGCGCGCTGCTGGCTATGGTTCTACTGCCATATGACGCACTGATCTACCTTGACGCCATTCTCCGCTCGGGCGCGAAGATGCTCTTCACCAGACACGGCCTGTTGCTGTGGCACCTGCCCTCGTATAGCCGCAGGAACGCCCGCCGCAGATTACCGGCCTTTCTCGTTGAAATGTGGATCGGCCCCACCCTGGCCATCGTCCTAGCCGCGGTCCTAGCCTTCGTGCCGAACACCCGCTCGGTCGAGTGGCCGTCGGTAGGCCCGATATTGGTATTATGGTTGGTTTCTCCCATCGTCGGCTGGTGGATCAGTAGGCCCTCGCATCCCCCCGCAACGAGCTTGAGCAGCCAGCAGCAGGCATTTCTACGAGGGTTGTCCCGGCGGACCTGGCGCTACTTCACAGACCTCGTCGGTCCCGATCACAACTGGCTGCCCCCTGACAACTATCAGGAGTACCCATCCGTGTCGATCGCCACGCGCACATCGCCCACCAACATGGGGATGGCGCTTCTGGCAAATCTGGCCGCGCACGATTTCGGTTACATCTCCACCGGTGAGTTCTTACGCAGGACCGATCGGGCTTTGAGAACAATGGAGAAGCTCGATCGCTTCCATGGCCATTTCTACAACTGGTACGACACCCATACGTTGAAGCCACTCCCTCCTGCGTACATCTCCTCCGTCGATAGCGGCAATCTGGCCGGGAGTCTGCTCGTCCTGCGAGCGGGTCTTGGCGAGTTGCGGAACCAGCCGGTGCTGAGCCGACGCGCTTTTGCCGGCATCGAGGACACCTTGCTGGCGCTGGCCAAGCATGTGCCGGTTCGGCCCGCTCTTGAGTTGGAGAGGCAGATCGAGTCTTTGCGAGATACTCTCCACTCTGCGAATGAAGATAGAGAGGCACCGGTGTTTCCACAGGCGCTGCTGGAGGATATCTGTCTCGCCAGCAAGGGCTTGGTCACCACGCCATCCACAGAGAATCAGCGTGAGTTCCGCTACTGGGCCCGCGCGCTCAACCGTCAATGCCGCAGATTCCGCGACGACCTGGCATTGTTGGTGCCCGGACCCCGGCCCTTCGGTGAACTCCCCAGCCTGGAGGAACTGGCCGCAATAAACACGGTTTCCGATGAACTGGGGCAATTGTCGCCTGGCAGTAAGAGCGCCGCAGAGAAACGACTGAGGATCATCGACAATCTGATCGGCCGGTGTCACGACCTATCATCTATGGATTTCGACTTCCTCTACGATCCAGCCCGAGACCTGCTGAGCATCGGCTACGATGTGGGCGAGCGACGGCGAGATCCCTCCTGGTATGATCTGCTGGCCTCTGAAGCCCGCTTAACAAGCTTCCTCCTCATTTCGGAAGGCCAGGTGCCCCAGAAGCATTGGTTTGCTCTCGGTCGCCTGCTTACAAACCATGGGGGCAACGTCAGCCTGATCTCCTGGAGCGGCTCTATGTTCGAGTACCTTATGCCGCAGTTGTTCCTCCCGAGTTATGCGAACACCCTGCTGGAGCAAGCCTGCCAAGGCGCGTTGTCATGTCAGATCGACTACGGACGGCAACGCCACGTCCCCTGGGGTATCTCGGAGTCGTGCTACAACGCCGTCGATATGAATCAGGTCTATCAATACCGCGCATTCGGCGTTCCCGGGCTGGGCTTCAAACGCGGGCTGGCGGAGGACCTGGTCATCGCCCCGTATGCGACGGCACTCGCCCTGACAGTCGCCCCCCGCGACGCCTGCCGCAATCTGCAGGCTCTCGTGTCTGCCGGCTTTCTTGGCGACTACGGGCTCTACGAGGCCATCGACTACACTCCGTCACGCGTGCTCCCGGGAACAGACCACACCATCGTTCGCTGTTTCATGGCTCACCACCAGGGAATGAGCTTGTTGGCTCTCTCCCATGTGTTGCTGGGAGAACCTACACAGCGCCGCTTTGTCTCCGACCCGCTGGTCCGCACCACTGAACTGCTTCTGCAGGAACGGCTGCCAAGACATGCGGTTATCGTGCACCCACGGGCAGACGAGGGGGCCGAGACGAGGCGCTCCGCCTCCACAGAAGCGAGGACCGTCCATCGCGCATACACCGACCCGAACACACCGCTGCCCGAGGTACACCTGCTCTCCAACGGTCACTACCATGTTATGGTCACCCACGCGGGTGGAGGATATAGCCGTTGGCGCGATCTGGCGGTGACACGGTGGCGCGAAGATGCAACATGCGACGGGTATGGCACGTTCCTTTACCTGCGTGATCGCAAGACAGGCAGCTACTGGTCGACCGCCTATCAACCAACGCGACGCAAAGGCGAGCACTACGAGGCGATCTTCACGCAGGCACGCGCCGAATACCGCAGAATCGATCACGCCATCGAAGC
>CAZOJR010000069.1:5181-8896 GCA_964580165.1 uncultured Gaiellales bacterium | reverse complement strand
CGACTACTACGACCAGACCGCCGACAACAACGACATCGACAACAACGACATCGACTACTACCACCACGGCCTACATACCACGGACGACAACGACCACTACCCGTAGAACTACCGTGACACCTACCACGGCTGCTGCGCCCACCACGACCACCACTGCCCCCACAACCACTACGACCAGCCCCGAGCCTTTGTCGCCCGCCTTCTCGGATGTCAACTCCGAGACTCCCTATGCTGGTGAGATCTGGATGCTGGCCGACCTAGGCGTCATCTCGGGATACGATAATGGAAGTTTCGGGCCGGATGACCAAGTCACTCGCCAGCAGTTTGCCAAAATGGTAGTGCTTGCTCTTGGGTATCAGGTGTCGCCGCTGGCCGCCAGCGCTTTCAAAGACGTCGTTCCTCTGCCCGACTCGCCTGACCCACTCTATCCCGCTGGCTACATCGCCGCGTGCGCCGCCGCGGGTATCACGGTCGGCACAACCGTCGACACCTTCTCCCCATACGGGCACATCACCTGCGCTCAACTCATCACCATGGTTGCCCGGGCCGCTGGGTTGGGCGAAGCACCCGACTCCTTCGAGACGCCTTTTGAGAATTTCAGTGCGACGCACTATCCGTGGGCAAGGCGGGCGGCCTATGCCGGGCTGCTCGATGGCCTCGCCGGCATGGGTGCCGACTACGATTTCTGGGGGGCGGCCACCCGTGGCGAGGTCTGTCTCCTGTTGGCCAATCTGATCGGCGACTAGGGTCAGACAGCACTCGCCCGCGGTCCTGCGATGACAGAAAGAACCCCTTCCTTCGCCCGTAGGATGCTTGCCATCCGAGGCTGAGCAAGGAGCTCCCGCCCGTTGTATGTGCGCCGCCTTATGTCTGTCGCTGCATATCTGCCGCTGTATGCCTGATCCCGGCAGAGGCTACGATCCCTCTACTGACCGGGCCATGCCGCCTTCGGATATATGGGTTCGGCGGTACGTTTGTCTCCCGGGTCGATGACTTCAATGACCCCGTTCTGCCACTGGCCGATCTGTCCGGCATAGCATTCCTGGGCCAAAATCTGGTTGTCGAACCAGGTATCTCCCAGCACTGTCTCGAAATGCTCGGTCTTGAGTACCTCCGCTACCTTTGCGTTGTCAAGGGTGCCGGCTTTCTCGATAGCCTGTTTGAGCATGTCCAACGCAGCCACGAAATAGGCATAGCCGTAGTAATTCATGCCCGCGTCTGAACCTACTCTCGCGAGCAGCTTGTCGTGCAACTCGGCGAGGGCCGGAGAACTGTTCTTGCTCCACACCCCATAGCCACAGACACCGTCGACCACCTGGTAGCCCTGCTCCAAGCCCCCTTCCCCGCCCATAGCGGCCGGGAACACCCCGAAGGTCCCACCGGGTCCCAAGACCAGCATCTTCGGGCTGTAATTCAGCTGGATCATCTGGGCGACCAGGGGGAAGTTCTGATCGGGATAGCAGCAGACCAGGAAGCAATCCGCATTTGTAGCCTCCACCTGCCTGATGATCTGCGAGAAATCCGCGGTGGCCATCGGGATCTGTTCGTCGTACACGAGCTCGATGCCGGCCTTCTCGGCCTCGCTTCTCATGACTTCCGAGTACTCCAAGCCGTGTAGGTCGTCCACATACACCATGGCCAGGGTCTTCACGCCGACTTCCGTGCAGATATCGCAGAGTGTCGGCATGTCGTAGTGGTCGGAGTAGCTCAGCAGTCCAAAGAACATTGGTAGGTCAGGGAGTATTTCTTCGATACTCTTGGCCCCCGCCTCACCTGCTATCAGCAAGTAGCCATGCTCGTTGGCCACATTTGCCGCCGCGAAAACGAAGGCTGTACTGGCAGGCGAAAGAACGAAGTCCACCTTGTCCTCGACCATGAGCTTCTCGAGCAGAGTCATACACATCTCAAGGTCACTCTGGTCGTCGTAGACTTTCATCTCCACAGGCATCTTCTTGCCGTACTCCGCCACGTAGATGCCGCCCTCAGCGTTGACCTCCTCTGCCCACATCTTGTAAATGACGCCCAAGGCGTTTTCCTCGTAGACGCTCAAAGTCCCGGAGATCGGACGCGCCGCGCCGACGACGATTGTGTCTTTGCCCCCGAGAGTAGTCGCCGTCGAAGTCTCGGTGGTCGAGGCCGCCGTAGTAGTAGGACCGGTCGTGGTGGTGGGGCTGGCCGTAGTGGTAGTCTCCTCCTCGCCTCCGCATGCAACCGGCAAGATGGCGAGAGCTGCCAAGATCATGAGAACAACGCATAGCTTCCAATAGACATGTCTCATCTCTGCCTGCACCTCCTTCTGCATTTGAACCCCGTCTTGCACTTGAGCCCATGCCTTCACTATACAAAGCGGTAGTCAAAGGCGCAACGCGGGCCCGCTGTGAGGCGAGCCCGGGGGGTCGGCGCGGTCGGCACGGTATCAAGATCTTGCTGCGTGGTGCCATCACGCAGAGTCCTGTTTGGCGCGGTCTACTTCGCGAGCAGGTCGGCCGCGTCGCGACGCATGCTCCGGGGGACGTCCCTCGTTGGTACCCCGATCCTCATCAGCATCTGGATCGTCTGCCCTTCTGTGGCATACTCCGCGTGCACCTGCTCGTAGAGTGACGTCATCTCGGGATACTCCTCTAGTACCTGGCTGAGAGGCTGTACTGCCAGGCCGAGGCTCTGCGCAGTGAGCTGGACTCGCGCATAGGCCCTCCCGGCCTGGACCTGGCTGGTCCGGGAGTTGTCGCTGGTCTTGATCAGCACGTAGGCGGGCGTATGCGCAACCTGCGCGATCGTCTGGCCCACGAACCGGTCGTTACTGTCGCCCGCGGCCGCGAGAGACGGCGCTATGGCCAGAAGCCCCTCCAGGAGCCACCTGCCGAATCCCGACGTCCCTTGGCCTTCGACCGAGAATCCGTAGCGATACTTGTTCTTCTGATACTCGGTCCCCCGGAAGATCGCGGCTGTTTCCTCAGATATCCGGGTCGCTTTTCCCTCGACCTTGGCGGCCTCGATCGCGAGACTCCCCAGGTGCTGCCGGTCGGCGGCCGCTTGCAGCACGGTGACTTCCACCGCTGGGTCAGACCACACCCCAGTGAGCTTGGTGACCATGGCTTCAGTGAGAGGGGTGTCCTCGTACTCCGTGCGAACGGTATCCGGCAGGAAGAGGCAGTCGTAGAGTACTCCTGTCGCCGCCGTTCCGGGAAGGAGTTTGACCTGGGCCACCGGCCTGCAGGCGATGCTCGCCGGGGTCCCGGCTGCATCGTACTCGCCCCCCGGGAACAGGGTAATGTTGCACCCCCGGCCGAGGTGTTCCCCGGCGATAGCGCAGTATTCGAGGAACGTGCCTTGACTGATGGTGAACTGGCGGGCAGGGGGATCGACCTGTGGGGTCAGCCGCTCGGCGTCGGCGTACAGCAGGAAGGAGTCAGGATCGCCTTCATCCAGCATGATCCTCCACGGCTGCATGTTGTGGCTGTTGGCCGCCAGGATCCCGTGGGCGACGAGCTGCATCCGAGGATCGTCGAAGCGCTCGTAGTAGGTCTTGCTCCACGGCTCCAGATAGTGACGGGGCAGGAAGGTGCCCCCTGTGATAGTCAGGGTCAGGACCGCCACTACCACGATGACGCTCGCCACGATTCCAGCAATCATGAGCTTCCTCCTCATCTCCGGCCTTCGATCAGGATCATCTCCATAAGCCCGATGAAGTAGTCGACGCGGGCATCGAGATCCT
>CAZOJR010000069.1:4918-5171 GCA_964580165.1 uncultured Gaiellales bacterium | reverse complement strand
CGCCGTCGCTCATCAGCTCCGAGAGTTCCTGCATGCCTATGAACGTGGCCGAGCTCAGTGCCGCCAATCCCTGCACATCGACGTCCGGGCGGAGATGGCCGTCGTCCTGTGCTTGCCGGAGCACGATCTCGATCTTGTCCGTCCAGGAGCCGAACGTCGCTCGAAGCTGAGGGCCCAGATCGGGACGGAGTGCTAGCAGCTCCCAGCACAGCTTCCCCAGGGCTCGGTATGCCGGGACGCTGTGGTAGGCCGC
>CAZOJR010000069.1:2417-4908 GCA_964580165.1 uncultured Gaiellales bacterium | reverse complement strand
GATTAAGGAGGTTAAATAGGATGAGCAACACACATGTTTTAGACCAATACCTTCGCACCGAAAAACTTCCTCACATCTTCTGCGCCGGCTGCGGTAACGGAATTGTCGTCAGCGCCATCATCCGCAATTGCTCGAGGCTGGTAGCGTCCGCGTCTATCCCATGGAGCGCAGCGTCGAGCCAAGCCCCGCGCAGGTGGTCTACGACGGCGATCGCCAATGCCTCCTTCGAGGGGAAATGAAAGTAGAGCGCTCCCTTGCTTATCCCCGAATCGCGAAGTACCTGGTTCAGCGACGTCCCGGCGAAGCCACGCTCCGCGAATGCTGCCGCCGCAACCTCCAGGATGTGGTTCCTGGTGTCCCTGGCCCTATCCACATTTCCGGCGCTCATCGTTGTCGTTCCTCTGGTCCTCGTGTCGAGGTACGCGCCAGGTATATTACAAACCTACTGGTCGGTTTGTCAAGGCGACCGGAGGCGCGGATGGTTCCGAGAAGCAGATCCTTTGCACTATCTTCACGTTTTACTTTTGAGCACTCGCCGCAGACCTGTCCGCAGCGTGGCAGGCTTCATCTCATCAATGGCCAGTTGTATGGACTTGGCGCCTTGCTCGACGTAGTCGGTGACGATGTCCGCGTAGATCCTCTGACTGTGGTGTTCGCGGACGGTGTTTCCAAGCTGGCAACCGTGGGTAGATTGCACCGCGGATCCCGCTCGGAGAGCGGGATCCGCATATGCCTTCAAGGCACTGTTGAAGCCGGAGCGGCTATTGTGCGGGAGAAAACATGGCAGCATCGGCGACTACGTAGCCGTTGGCTCCCTTCGCCCAGATGGTCACGCTTCCGGCTCCGGTGGCGTAGCCGGAATTGAAGTAATACCGGCCAAGGGAATACCAGCCGCCCCCGCTCTGCCGCTGGTTAACGTATTTCGTGTATTGACCTTTTGCCGTATTGACGGTCACTTTTGCCGAGGATGCACGATTACTGGAACTGGTCCAGCGTAGATAGACGTAGTAGTAGCCCGAGGAGTTGAAGCGCGGAGTCCAGCGAGCCCAAGCGGTGGCTGAGGTCGCAGCCTGAGTCTGATAGTTGTCCCCGTAGTAGCCAGAGATACTGGTCGACCGGGTCCAGTTGCCGCCCAGGTCGGTGCCGCCGATGCTCTTGGCCGTCGAGTTGTCGAGAATCAGCGCGCTGGTTTCGATAATCGAGTTTCTGCGACGGGGCAGATACTCGCTTCCAAGATACCGGCTTGTTCGCCGGAGAGTCATGCAGGATCCTGGAGCTTCGTAGATGATAGGAGAGTTCCAGGCGTCTCCTCCTGCGTAGATAACTACGTGACCGGACTCGCCGTTGTTGTAGACAAGGATGTCGCCCTCGCGGAGGGATGAGCGGCTGCTGAGAGGCGACCAGGGGCCCAAGCAGTTGTAGAAGTCGTAGCTTGTGTATCGTGGTGATATCGAGGCGCCGGCACCGTCTTCCTCTTGATACAGCATGGTCCGGGGGACTTGCCAGCACTTGAGAGTCAGGCCGGAGCAGTCGGTTCCCTCTCCCGATCCGGTGTTGGGTGCCCAGCTTTCCCGGCCCCAACTGTATGTGAGTCCGAGGGCTGATTCTGCCCGAGCGACGATTTCGGAGCGGGTCGTGGTGGGTATTCCTGCCTGTGCGGCCGGGGCGGCAGGGCCGAGCGTCAATCCCGAGCAGGCCAACGCGACCGCAATGCCGAGCGTCAAGCGGATATGCGCCAGCGGTTTCACGGTAGCACCTCCTCGGCTTCTACTGGAGTTTCATCACCGGCGAAGACGTGCACCAGAATGCTGTACCCGTTCTCGTCGGCCACCGGCTGGAAAACGCGGCCGTCGGGCGCGACCACGTAGGGTTGGCCGAGGTAGGCGAAATGGCACTCATCCAGCAACATGGTCGTGCCTGTGCCTGTGCCCGTAGCTGTGCTGTCGCCGATGGCGCTGAGCGTATCGGCGTCCGTGGTTGAAGCGAATCTCGTCAGCGCAAGGGCTTCCCGGCCATCACGCCGACGATCGCTATCGGCCAGGCGGGCCCCGATGATCAGATCTCCGCGACTGTCGCCATCTACCGATACGATGTGCTCGACGGCACTTCCCGATGCCAACACTGGAGTGGACGAGCCGGTCTTTTTGGCCTTGAGACTCTTGCGGTCAACCTCGAAAGATTCTACCTGCAGGCCCGTTTTTGGCGCGAACTTGACCTTAGCCGCTCTGGTCATGCGTGCGTCGACGGGTCTCCCTGCGATTGAGCGGAGCGAAGCGCTAACGGTTGGATCTCGATCTTTCCCAGCGGTTTGGAGTGTCGCGACCTCGCCGGTCGGAGACTGAATTTCGGCGGCTGGCTTGTTCGGCGTCGATCCGGAGGCGGGGGAGACAAGAAAGACGTTCTCGTGGGCAACTTCGACACACGGGCCATCTGTAGTTGCGAACAGCCCGGTGACGACACGGGCCACATCCTCTGGACACCCGAGTTCGAG
>CAZOJR010000069.1:0-2407 GCA_964580165.1 uncultured Gaiellales bacterium | reverse complement strand
GACGACGTCGTTCAGTTCAGACAACTCCATGGCACCGAGGGCGATACCGTCCCAGCTGAGGGTGACCACCTGCCTGTCTGCGTCACAATCCAACACATACAGCCGCTCGGTATCCACGGCCAGAAAGCGAGGCTCTGTCAAAGACACGGCGGTTTTGCCGGTAAGTCGTCCGTCTTCGTCGAGAAAGAGCACTCGCTTGTTGACGGAGTCGAGTACTGCTATGCGCCCATCGCTCGCAACTGCGAGGGCCTCAGGACCCCTGGTAAGGCCTTCGGCCGGTCGTATCAAGCCGACCTCGCCTTCCCCATCGCCCCAGGGAAGAGTGACGAGTAGAACCCCGTCGGATGTCGTGATGGGATCCTTTCCGGCTTTGCCCGCGGCCTTGGTAGCGGTATTGGTACCAGTATCAGTACCGGCCGCTGCCTCGCCATCGAACACGAATCCCGGTACGAAGAGCGCACCGGCTGCGAGAGCGCAGATGCTGATGCCAAGAATCAGACCACCAACAGGCATTAGCCGGCGGCGCAAAGATGATCTATTCCCCAGCTGGTCGTGCGATTTACCGCTGGGATCTGCGTGAGAGGCCGTTTCCGTGGCTGGTGATGCTCCGCCGGTGGGTGCTCCTCGCGTGCGTCTTGAAAGCGGTTTCTGGAAGACCATAGTTTCCTCCTCTTCCTCGTTCGAATGGACGAACCGAGACTAAGGAGTGCCGCCAAGGCGGGATGGTCTTGGCATAAGAGCATGGGGCGGTGATCGGAGTGGGCGTCGACCAGGTCCCTAGGCTTTTGCTGCCGGCTACTTGACGCCGGTGGCTTTGAAAAACGTGTAGCAGAAAACGCCGTCGGGCTCCGCGGTCCGGTAGAGGGCGGCTATCCCCCGGTCCCAGGTACCGGAATCGATGAGTCCGGCCTGGAGGGCTCTATCGCGGACGCCCTCGACCATGGCCGTGAATGTGTTCCGGGTGAAACCCTCGACCAGATCAGGTCGTGAGGAGTCCACGTACACCATCTTTGGGACTACCTGCACGTCGTGCAATCCCACCTTGAGGAGCATTGGATAGAGGCGGCGCCCGATAAGTGAATCTCCGCCGGCCTCGGCCTGCAAGCGGACGAGACACTCAATAGCACGGCGGGCATCGGAGTTGTCTGGGTGAAAGTATGTGGAGCCGTGGTCGCCCTCGATGACGGTTATAGTCCCGCCGGTCTTGGTAACGGCTACTAGCCGGGCGAGCGCTTCCTCGGGGTTGCCCAAGTGCTCCAGCACGAAACAAACGAAGACATGGTCGAAGGTTCCTGGGGGATAAGGCAGGTGAAGAATATCGGCACGTTCGAAGGAGACGTTCGTCAAGTTGGCCGCCTGTACTCGATTGCGGGCAAAAGCGATTGACTCCTCGGAAATGTCGATCGCAGTGATCGAAGCCCTCGGGCTGTTGCGCGCCAGCGTGACGGTCTGTGCTCCCACGCCGCACCCGGCCTCCAGCACCCGGCCTCCGGCCGGGAAGGCGGTTCCGGAGTGAAGGAACTCGGTCAGAGTCGTGGCCTGGTCGACAAGCCGCTCGGACTCCCGTTGAGTGTATCCGTGGACGTAATCGGGGCTTCCGGGCAGTGGATCGTTCATGAACAGATGATACCGTGGTGGACCGGACGGTGGGTAGAGGTTGTGGTTTAGCCCGGCCGGTGTTGTCATGTGCGGTAAACTCTGGGCGGCGCGGCCCCGAAGGGGCCGCGCCCGGCAGTCCAGGCGGATGTTGGATGTCAGGGCTGCCTTGTTAGGGCTATCTTGCGCGGTCGACCAGGTGGGAGGCCTTTGTGATCGTACTTTTCTTCGCCGACGTGATCGGCAAACCGGGCCGGGAACTCCTGATGGAGAAGCTGCCCGGGCTTCGCGAGCGATTTAATGCCGACGCGGTGATCGCCAACGGCGAGAACGTTACCGATGGCACTGGCATCAAGACGAGCCACGCCGAAGCTCTGTTGCGTGCGGGGGTGGATGTCATCACAACGGGTAACCACATCTGGAAGCAGCGTGACATCTACCATTACCTAGATGAACAACCACGTCTGCTGCGGCCGTATAACTTCCTCGACTCAACCCCCGGTCGTGGTGTTACGGTGGTCGATACCAGCGGGGGACGTCTGGGAGTGATAAATCTATCCGGTGATCTCTATCTCTTTCCGGCCCGCTCTCCGTTTGAAGCTGTCGGGCGGGCATTGGAAGAACTCCACGGAGTTCGCACCATCATTGTTGATCTCCACGCGGAGGCCACCAGTGAGAAGGTGGCCATGGGCTGGCATCTGGACGGCCGGGTAAGCGCGGTAATAGGTACGCATACTCACGTCCGCACAGCCGATGCCAAGATCCTCCCTGGGGGCACGGCCTATATCACCGACGCGGGGATGTGTGGTCC
>CAZOJR010000068.1:0-8941 GCA_964580165.1 uncultured Gaiellales bacterium | reverse complement strand
TCTCGAGAAGGAGACGCTTGGCCTGTATGTGAGTTCGCATCCCCTCAAGGGCATCCGGGACCAGGTGCGGCGGGAAGCCGGCCACCTCATATCGCACCTGGGAGATCTACCCGACGGGACCATCACCACGATCGTCGGCATGGTGAGTTCGGTAAAGAAGATCACCACCAAGAAATCCGGTGAGTTGATGGCTTTTGTTACCGTCGAGGGCTTGGAGGGATCGGTGGAGATGCTGTGTTTCCCGGCCTTATACCAGGAGCACAAGGAACTATTGCTGGAAGACAGGGTGGTCAAGATCAAGGGCCGCGTTGATCATAAAGACGAGGCCGAGACCAAACTCATCCCTCTGAGCATAGAGGTCTTCGCTCCCAAGACCGGACTGGAACCTTTGGCTCTTTCGGTCGATGGTGAGCGGTTGCCGAGCAGTGTGGTAGACGATCTGAAACGCATATTGGTGCGTTTTCCCGGGCCGTGCTCGGTGGATATGTATGTGCAGGTTCATAATGGCGCCTGCCGCCTGCGGCTTGGAGACGGCTACCGGGTTGATCCACAGGCAAGTCTTTTCGCCGAGCTGAAAGAGCTGCTGGGGGAGAGTTGCGTCTGCCAGGGAAGCGGGATCCAGTTCAACGGCACGGGCAAGTAGCCCCTCAACCGGCAAGGGGGAGTCCTCTGGTGAAGATCAAACCATTGACAGTAGATGCCGTGGCCGCCGAGGTCGCTCTGCTGCGGCCGGAGGCGTCGTTCGACCGTAGGGTGGCCGAGGTCGTGGCCGGACTTCTTGCCGGAGTGCGGGCGCGCGGCGATGCTGCGCTTGCCGAGGCTACGGCCCTTTTCGATTGGCCAGAGGCTACATCTGCTGACATTGCGCTGCCGGTCGAGCATCTCGAGACGGCCTTCAGAGAAGCGGACCCGGAGGTTGTCGCCGCTCTTCGTGTGGCGCGCGACAACTGTGCGTTCTTCCACAGGCACGAGCTGGTCTCCGACTGGGAAGAGACGGGACCGCAGGGGCAGAAGCTGGGTATCCGGCACTTCCCGGTGCGGATGGCTGGCCTGTATGTGCCGGGTGGGTTGGGCGCCTATGCATCCACGGTCGTCATGAACGCGGTACCGGCGCTCGTGGCGGGAGTTGCCGAGTTGATCATCTGCACGCCTCCCGGTCGCGACGGGAATATCGACCGGTCGGTACTTGCTGCCGCGTGGCTCATGGGAGTCGAGCGGGTGTTCCGCGTGGGAGGAGCACAGGCTATTGCCGCGATGGCCTACGGGACCGAGACGGTGCCCCGTGTGGACGTTGTGTGCGGTCCGGGTAACGCTTACGTGATGGAGGCGAAGCGGCAGGTATACGGCTTGGTGGGCATAGACAGCCTGGCAGGGCCCAGCGAGGTACTGGTGGTCGCCGATCGTACAGCCAGGCCGGAATGGGTGGCTGCTGATCTGCTGGCCCAAGAAGAACACGGCAGCGGTGCGACGGCGGTACTGGTAGGTGAATCCGAGGCGCTGTGTGCCGCTGTGTGGGAGGCTATCGAGCGGCTGCGTGACCGGGCAAACGAGTCCGACTCCCGGCTGACGGCCTTCTACCCGGTGCCGGGAGAGGACTTCTTGAAGCTGGCGGCCGCGATGGTCGATACCTACGCTCCGGAGCATCTCGAGGTTCAGCTGGCCGATTCTCGGGATTTTATCTCCCGCATCCGGTCGGCGGGCGCCGTGTTTATAGGCCATCTGACGCCCACGGCCTACGGCGACTATATTGCCGGGAGCAACCACGTTCTCCCTACCGGAGGTTCGGCCCGGTTCTCGTCGCCACTTTCGGTGAACACTTTCATGCGGAGGTCGTCGTTTGTGGAGATGACGGATGAAGCTGTACAGCTTCTCACACCGCATCTGGCCAAGGTGGCCGACAGCGAGGGCTTCTTGTATCACCGCATCTCGGCGGAGATGCGGGCGGAAACGCCGGTCAAGGAGTTGTAGAAGGGGGGCTGACAATTCCGGTCGAACGACGCGGACGAGTTGCCCGTTCGGACGCCTCAAGGGTCTCTGTGGCTAAGCCTGCATGACTCGGTGGGGCTGCGCTCTCTGGTATGCGGACGGCGCTCTATCTGCTGAGACGGTCGCGAACGTGTTTCCGCCGCTCTGTTTGGATCTATAGAGGCTTGCATCCGACGTTTCCAGCAGGTCCTCCAGCGAGCTGGCGTCTCCTGGGTGGGTGGCAAATCCCTGGCTGAGACGGACAAACAGCGGCCGGCCGGTCGGCATGATATACGGATTGGTGGTCAAGAAGTCTCGCAGTCGCAGGCCCGCCTGCACTGCGCCTTCGCTCCCGGTGTTGGGAAGGACTATGAGCAGTTCATCTCCGCCGACGCGGCCGGCCGCATCGGAGTGCCTGAGCACCGAAGCAATAGCAGCGGCAGTGTATCTGAGCACGGCATCACCAGTGGGATGGCCGTACGTATCGTTGAGCATCTTGAAGTCATCCAGATCAATGGTAATGACCGACAGCTCGGCGTTGTTGCGCTGCGCGTTCAGCATCTCTGTGGCGAGACGCTTGTGTATACCACGGCGGTTGAGGAGGCCGGTTAGCGGATCCTTCTCCGCGAGACGAAGAGCTTCCTCGTATCGGCGGACGTTATCGATGGCGGTGGCCATGTGGGCGGCTACTATCATCAGCGGCGGATCGGCCATGTGATCTGGTTCGGGCGGGTTGAGCAGGTGGAGGTTCCCGAGTCGCTCATCTCTCACCTCGAGGGGTATTGTACGGATATCTCCAGACTTGTCTTGCGGCTCCCCCACGGTGAGTCTTTCCGGTTGTCTCATGTCAACGCAGCCGTAGGTTGCGGAGATCACTTCCTTACCGTCGCTGTTCACCAGAGTCAACCATCCGCCGGGAGCGCGATGACAGGTGCAAGCAAGCTCCAGACCGGTGCGAGCTACCTCGTCGGTATTGCGGAGAGTGTTGAGAGCATAGGCGGCGCGGCTGAGGTCCTCGAGCTTCTGGTTTACGTCCGCGAGATGGTCAACCTTCTCTCTCAGTTCGATCGAGGTGTGGTTGAGGTCGAGGTTGAGCCGGTGATTGTTGGTGAGAGTGACATACTGTCGCAGTAGCACCATGAACACCATGATTGTCATCAGGTAGGCGAGTCCCTCCGCGCTTGGGTTCGTCTTCCAACCAGAAGCCCACAGCTCCATGAGCAACATGCCCGCGATAATGGGGAGGCCCAAGCTGGACACCAGGATGCCCCAGTAGCTCGAACTCCAAGTGAATCTGGAGTCGACCGGATCGGAGCACTCCGAAGCGGCTGTGCCAGTCTGGGTCTCTGACGCTGTCTCATCGCTGGCTGTTTGTATCTCCATCAGTGCGGCTATGCCCGCTGTGACGAATGCCATAAGCCATACGGGGTTCAACCAGGTCCCGGGTGAATAGGCTCTGCTTGAAGCCGTCATGGCTAAGAAGGCGGAGTCGGCTACGATCTGAAACCCGAATGCCAGACACAGGACCATATGATACGGGCGAGGGCGTTTCCGGTCTCCTCTTACGAATCCCAGGAAGAACGAAGCGAAGGCGAAGATGATTAGGAGATCACCCACGGGGTAGGCCAGTCTGACCCACAACTCGGCCCCAAGATGGTTGACTTCAAGGAGAGGCGCAAAGACAAGGGGCCAGCTCAGGCCGGCGGCCCCAGTGGTTAGCATAGCCGCGTCGAGCGTAGTTTCGAACATGCGCGTCTTTCCCGCGCTCTTGAGGGTGGTGACCAGAACCGCGGCCAGCGCGACGGCGTAGCTTGCCAGATATCCAAAATCGGCAATACCCGGGCTAGGCGGCTCAGTACCGTGTACCAGCTCGTAGTAGCCCCAGATGCTCTCGGAAAAGAGGTTTAGAGCCACCCAGAGCGACACCAGCATCCAGGTCCAGCACCCATGTTTTTCTCGGGTTCTTCTGAAGGCCATGAGGCAGAGTACGAGGATCGGCACCTGTAGAACCGGATAGCCGAGGCCGGAGATTGCCGACTGAGCTGCTGAGCCTTGAGGCAGGAGAATGCACGTAAAGTGGTAAACGGCAATGCACGTGACAAGGATGAATCCTCCCACCAGTACCTGCAATCTTCTTCTCTGTGTCGCACTCACTTGGAACCTCGTTCTCTCGCCGGCCAGTTGCCTGAGTATTACGTCCGAGGCGGTATTCTGTGATGACGTTGTATCAACGCTGCCATACGAGCCGGTTTACCTTGCCTCCACTCTTTCGCAACTATCGGCAGAAAACAGTCGTGTCTCAAGAGATGGGAATAAACCTGAGGCGGCTCAAGAGGCTGGTTGTTCGGAGTCGATTACCACTATGCTATTCTCCTTGAGTCGCCACTTGAGCCCGCAGATACTGGGGTTCGGAGGCGTCCGTCACCAATCACTACCAGGGAGGAGACGGTGCAACTCAACAGCTCGCCACAATTCACGGACTCTACTCACCGCGTGGCTACGGTGCAGCGGGAAACCCGCGAAACGAAGGTCGCGGTGCATCTTGATCTGGATGGTTCGGGCCGGGCAAGCGTTGTTACCGGTTTAGGTTTTTTTGACCACATGCTCGAGCTTATGGCGGGTCATGGCTTGATCGATCTTGAGATCGAGGCGAAGGGAGACCTGCAAACCGGTGGCCATCATACGGTGGAGGACGTTGGAATCTGCTTGGGTTCGGTTTTGGCGGAAGCTGTGGGTGACAAGCGGGGTATCAACCGTTATGGAAGCATGCTGATGCCCATGGACGAAGCCCTCGTGCTGGTGACCATCGATTTGAGCGGACGGCCGTACTTCGCTTATGAAGGAGGCCCGGTGGGAGCCAGTATCGCTGGTTTCGAGACAAGTCTGGTGCCCGAGTTCTTCCGCGCCCTGGTGAATAATGCCCGTCTCACCTTGCATGTACGGGTGTTGTCGGAAGGCAACGTACACCATACCGTGGAGGCTGTGTTCAAAGGGTTTGGCAGAGCCCTCAGGCAGGCGGTCTCGCTCGATCCCCGGGCCAGCGGCATTCCTTCGACCAAAGGGATCCTGTGACTTCGGGAAGGGACCTCTACATCGTAGACTATGGGGCCGGCAACCTGCGCTCGGTGCAGAAGGCGTTCGAGCACGTGGGAGTGCAGGCGGTAGTTGGATCGGATCCCCGGGCTATCGCGGCTGCCCCCGCGTTGGTGTTGCCCGGTGTGGGAGCGTTCGGGGCTGCCATGGAACAACTGAAGAAGAGGAGCCTGATCGAACCTCTGCTGCTCAGAATCGAGTCGGGGGTGCCGTTTTTGGGAGTGTGCCTGGGTTTGCAGTTGCTATTTGAATCGAGCGAAGAAGATCCGGGAGTTCCCGGGCTGGGACTGGTTCGTGGAGATGTGCGGGCGTTGCCGTCCACGGTGAAGGTCCCGCATATCGGTTGGAATCAGGTGGAAGCATGCACCTGCTCCGATCTCTTCGACAGCATACCTGAAGGCTCGGCCTTCTATTTTGTTCACGGGTATGCGGTGGTTCCGCGTGCCCCCGGCGACGTGTTGGCAATGACCGATTATGACGGGGTGGCGTTCGTCTCGGCCATTGAGGTGGACAATGTGGCGGCGGTGCAGTTTCACCCCGAGAAGTCGAGCACTCTGGGGCTGCGTTTCTACCGCAATTTTGCCCGGCGAGCGGGCTTGGTGGACGTATGATCAGGCTTATCCCGGCTATAGATATCCGTGGGGGCCGGTGCGTCCGGCTACGCAAGGGTGATTTTGCCGATGAGACCGTGTTTGGCGACAATCCGGTGGCTATGGCGGAGCGCTGGGTGAGAGAGGGCGCGCGCTACCTGCACGTCGTCGATCTCGACGGAGCTCGGGAGGGCGCGCCGCGCAACTTCGCCGTCATCCGTGAGATAGCAGAGCGTGTGCCGGTTCCTGTGGAGACCGGCGGCGGCATCCGCTCGGTCGAGGCCCTGGATCTCATTGCCGGGAGTAAGGTGGCCAAGGCGGTGCTGGGCACGAGTGCGGTTGAAGATGAAGCCTTCTTGTCGCGGGCGCTCGCTGTGCTCGGCGGTGAGCGGGTGGTGGTGGCGGTGGATGCCGAAGACGGCTTTGTCAAGACCAAGGGTTGGCAGGAGAAGAGCCCGATCCGAGCGCTTGATCTCGCCCGGCGGTTGAAGGACTTGGGCGTGCGGGAAATCCTCTACACCGATATTGGCCGCGACGGCATGATGCAGAGTGTCGATATGGAAGGCATTCGTGGGCTGGCCGAGAAGAGTGGTCTTGAGATCATCGCCTCGGGCGGAGTCACGAGTCTGGATGACCTGTGCGCACTCAAGGTGCTGGAACCGTTGGGAGTGACGGGTGTGATTGTCGGCCGGGCCCTTTATGAGGAGCGCTTCACGGTGGCGCAGGCGCTGGCAGTGTTGGATAACGTGGTGGAGGCGGGCCGCGGAGCGCCCGCCGGAGATGAGGCTGCGGGTGGGCCGGCAGTCAACGGCAGTCTCAAGCAGGGCGGTGACTGATGCTGCTCAAACGCATCATCCCTTGCCTCGATGTTGACCAGGGACGTGTGGTCAAGGGCACCAATTTCGTCAACATCCGTGATGCCGGCGACCCGGTGGAGCTTGCCTCGTTCTATGATCTCGAGGGTGCCGATGAGGTTATTTTTCTCGACATAACAGCTTCCCACGAGCGACGCGATACCATCATAGATCTGGCGCGGCGCTGCGCGGAAGAGTTGTTCATCCCCTTCACCATCGGGGGCGGCATACGTAGTGAGGAGGACGTGCGCAGACTGCTTGGTGCCGGTGCCGACAAGGTCTCACTAAATTCCGCCGCTATAAGAGATCCAAGCCTCATAGCCGCCTGCGCCCGCCGGTTCGGATCGCAGTGCATCGTTATTGCCATCGATGCCAAGCGAAAGGTAGCGGCGGATTCCGGCATGGAGGGTGACCCGAGCGCCGGACCGGCCGCTACCGCGGCTGGCAAAGGTATGGCTTCCGAATCGATCCGGTGGGAGGCCTATGTCAACGGGGGGCGCACGCCCACGGGGTTGGACGCGGTAGAGTGGGCGGCCCGGGCGGTGGAACTCGGGGCGGGGGAGGTGCTGCTCACTTCGATGGACAGAGACGGCACCAAGGACGGATATGACCTCCTACTCACCCGGGCTGTTGTCTCAGCCGTCAATGTGCCGGTGATCGCCAGCGGCGGAGCGGGGACGCTCGAACATTTGGTGGAGGTGGTTGAGACGGGTGGAGCCGACGCCGTATTGGCTGCATCGATCTTTCACTATGGTGAATATACGATCCAGGAGGCGAAGGAGTATATGGCCGCGCGGGGCATACCCGTGCGCCTTCAATGATCTCGAAGGTGATAAGGTCTCTGATATGGTCTCGGGGCGGCACAGTCACATCCAGGCTGATTCTGATAGGATATAGAGTTAATGAGCCGTTTCGGGACACCGGAAGTGCGTACTGAGCGTGTCGGGAGATGGGCTTCTCCCCTGTTTGCGGCTGCCGTTCTCCTCATATTTCTCATCGCGCTCCCCATTTTTTCACCTGCCTCCGGGGCCACTCTCAAGGAGAAGCTCGCCCAAAAGCAGGCTGAGTTGAACGTGGCCTATGCGGAGTACGAGGATTTTCAGGACCAGCTGAATGTCTTGGCGGAGAAGCATAATGCCGCCGAGGTCAGGCTGGCCGAGATCGACGATGCCATAAATGGGGTCGAGAACGAGATAGCCGTCGCGCAGAAAGACATGGACATCGTGCGGGCCCAACTGGCTGTGCGCTTGGTCGATCTCTACAAAGACAGTTACTCTGCCGCTCCCATGTATCTGGAAGTTCTCTTCGAGGAGTCTGATTTCGCATCCATCATCGAGCGCTTCTCGGTGCTTGGGAGGTTGGCCGATCAAGATCAAAAGTTGTTCGATGAAGTTTCGACCTATCTTGACGACTCCCACGAGCGCGAAGCCGCGCTTGACGAGAAGATGCGTGAACAGGAAGCACAAGTAGCGGAACTCGAGACCCTTCAGGCCGAGATGAACGAGAAGTTCTCGGCAGCCTCTGAGGAATATGAACGTCTGACGAGTCAGGTACTCAAGCTGAGAGAAGAGGTGCGCAAGGCCGAAGAGGCCGCCGCCGCAGCTGCAGCGGCCAAGGCGGCAGCCGCAGCCGCAGCCGCCAACACCACGAGCGGCAGCAGCGGCGGAAGTAAGGTACAGCCGGGCGCGTTCGTGTTCCCTGTGGCCGGCCCGCACAGCTTCATCGACAGCTGGGGTGCTCCTCGATCGGGCGGGCGCACGCATAAGGGCACCGATGTCATGGCGGCATGCGGCACGCCGGTGGTGGCCTGTGTCAGTGGCACCATATCCCGTATCAACTGGACCGATAGCGGACTGGGCGGCAAGACCATCTGGCTGAACGGCAACAACGGCTCCAGCTACTACTACGCTCATCTTGACGGGATCGCGGACGGCATGAGTGCCGGAAAGTCGGTCAGCGCCGGGCAGGTCATCGGCTACGTGGGCTCCACCGGCAATGCCGGCACCTGCAACCATTTGCACTTTGAGATCCATCCCGGAGGTGGGGCAGCCGTCAATCCCTATGCCACCCTGAAGGCGGCCGATTAGTTTCCGTAACGTTGGGTGGGAGCGTGCGGCTACGATCTTGAGCGGGAGAGCCGGCGCGTCTTATGATGGTCTTCCAGGCATCTTCCGCAGGCATCGCTGTTTGTGAACGGATCACAGGGTGCGGTACAGGGCGCGGGTGGTTGGTATTTGCCAGATAGGAGGCGTGCAATGCAGGACTACGGGCACGAGGTGGTTGAGGCCATCAAGCTCAGAGACCCCGGCGAAGTTGAGTTCCATCAAGCCGTCGCGGAGGTGTTCGAAGCTGTGGCGCCTGTTCTCGAGGCTCATTCCGAATACCGCCAGGCCCGTATCTTGGAGCGTTTGGTCGAGCCCGAACGGATGATCATATTTC
>CAZOJR010000067.1:4277-8948 GCA_964580165.1 uncultured Gaiellales bacterium | reverse complement strand
GCACCATAGGCCTCCTCCGGCAAAGGAAAAGCCTGCGCACTGCCGACTGCCAAGTCGTAGATGACGGCGGCTGAGACCAGAGGAATCCGCGCGTATGGAGTCCTATATCCGCATCTCATATCCCGGAGAAACGCCGACACACCGGCCGCAGCGCCCAGCCCGAGAGCGCTACCTCCGGTGAGAAGCACGCCGTGTAATTCACATACCGCGGCGTAAGGTGATAGAAGGGCGGTTTCGAGTGTCCCCGGGGCGCCGCCACGGATGTCCACCGATGCCGTCACCGCGCCTGGGGCCAGCAGCACCGTACATCCGGTCAGCTTCTCGTAATCGGAGAAGTGGCCGACCGAGATACCCTCGACCGTGATTTCGGTCGCCATCTTCCTACCGGCCTCGCTTACTAGCGGGAATTCTTCCGCATCTGATCGAGAAACTCGGCGTTCGAACGGGTCTCCTTCAACTTGCCGATCAGCAGCTCTATGGCGGCATTCGGATCGAGAGCGTGAAGTACCGACCGCAGCTTCCACACCATCTTGGCCTCGGCTTCGTCCATCAGCAACTCCTCTTTGCGAGTTCCTGAATTCTCTATGTCGATGGCCGGGAAAACACGTTTGTTGGCAAGTTGCCGGGTCAGGCGAACTTCCCAGTTGCCGGTTCCTTTGAATTCCTCGAAGATGACCTCATCCATCCGCGATCCCGTCTCTACAAGCGCCGTCGCCAGTATGGTCAGAGAGCCGCCCTCCTCGATATTGCGGGCTGCCCCGAAGAATTTCTTCGGCGGGTACAAAGCCGTCGAGTCCACGCCTCCGGAGAGGATGCGGCCGCTCGCGGGCGCCTGCAGGTTATACGCGCGGGCCATGCGGGTGATGGAATCCAGGAGCACCACCACATCCTTGCCCACTTCCACCAGACGTTTCACACGTTCCAGCACAAGCTCCGTAACCTGTACGTGATTCTCACCCGGCTGGTCAAAAGTGGAACTGACCACCTCGCCGGTGACCGTGCGCTCCATATCGGTGACTTCTTCAGGACGCTCGTCCACCAGCAGCACCAAGAGATGAACCTCAGGGTTATTCTTAGCAATAGAGTTGGCGATGTCTTTGAGAATAGTGGTCTTGCCCGCCTTGGGAGGCGATACGATCAGTCCCCTCTGCCCCTTGCCTATGGGACTGATGATGTCCATGACGCGGGCCGCTATACGGTCGGGAGTGGTCTCGAGACGGAGTCTCTCCTCCGGAAACAGCGGCGTCAGCGAATCGAAGGTCGGACGGTGACGCGCCTGCTCGGGATCCATGCCGTTGACGGTCTGTATCTTGAGCAACGCATGGTATTTCTCGTTGTCGCGCGGTGTACGGACCTGGCCTGTGATCTCGTCGCCCCTGCGCAGTTTGAATCTACGAATCTGAGACAGCGATACATAGATGTCCGAATCCGATTGGGTATAGCCCTGGGTGCGCAGAAACCCGTAGCCATCGGGCAGTATGTCGAGCAAACCGGTGCGGAATTGCAGCCCCCTGTCCTGTGACTGCTCGTTGAGGATCTTCATGATGAGATCCTGCTTGGAGTACTTGCGGAAGTTCTTGATGCCCAACTCTCCCGCCACCATGTGGAGGTCGGAGAGGAGTTTGGGCTCCAACTCGGCTATAGCCGTCCCCCTGCTCTCAGAGGCCATGGATTCTCTCTTGCCATTCTCTTCGTTCACGACTTGCCTTCTCTTCTCCCTACTAGTTCGTATTCTCGCAGCATGATCATCTCGCCCCCAATAGCATCCGGGAGTTGCCAACATCTAAGCGATGCGTGGTCTGGATTTTGCGTACGGCACGGCATCTCGAACAGAGCACCAGCGTCTCAGTGCGGATCCCGTCGTATCTGTGACTGACCGCCTTCAGGAACGTACCACCGGTCACTGCTGTGGCCAGAAATATGACGCCTTCACCGGCCATATCGGCAGTAGATAACCGGGCCTCGATATCGTCGATTCCGGCCGCCTTCACCAATTCGACCTGATGACGGGATACAGGCCAGAAGCGAGCCTGAATCCCGCCTCCCAGGCAACGGAGAGCGGCCGCGGCCAGAATGCCCTCAGTAGAACCCCCGATGCCTATGTACATATCGACGCCTGCATCGCCGGAAGCCACAGCCAATCCGGCCGAGGCATCCCCATCGGTGATGAACTTGATACGGGCCCCAGAACGCCTAATCTGCGCAATGAGGTCCTCGTGACGCGGCCGGTCGAGCACCACTACGTTGAGCTCTGTGACCGGCCGGCCCAGAGCCGCTGCCACAGTCTTGACAATGTCGTTCACAGGCGCGTCCAGATCGACGGCCTCGGCAGCCTCCTGAGGCACGATCAGTTTCTGCATATACATCTCGGGGACCGGCAGGAGACTCCCCGCGGGCCCCGCGGCAAGCATGGCCAGAGAGCCATCGGCACCCCGCGCCAGCAAGGAAGGGGCCTGCAACGGATCCACGGCCAGATCCCAACCGCCGGTCGAATCATCCGACCACATATTGTCACCCAACCTGGCGGAAACCCAGGGACCGGACTCGCTCCCCACCTCGTCTCCCACCTTCAGAGCATCGCACGAAGGACCGCCATTCCGACCCGCCACAACGCGGGCTCTGATGGGCATATGCTGCAATTCCGCCGCCATTGCCTCCCGCGCAGCCATGCTGGCGGCCAAACCGTCGCCCTTCCCTATCCACTTCGAAGCCGCTAAGGCGGCGGCTTCGGTCACTGCGGCGTAACGGCCGCAAATGCACCGTCCGTCATTGACCTGCACCGCTGCTCCCCTCGTTCTTTTCGATGGCGTCATATAAGGCATCGACCACAGTGCCGACGGTATGGTCGATATTCACATTGTCAACCACGAAAGTTCCTTCTGCCCGGGCTCGTTCGAGGATGAAGTCCTGTATCTTGCGGATTTCGTCGAAACCCTGCAGATACCGGGCTATCGCCCTGCGACCTGAAGTTTCCTGTTCCCTGACCATGAAATGGCTGCGGTGAAGATCTGCATCAGTCACCGCCACCACCATCTGCAGCAGCAGGACCTCCGACATCCTCCCCTTGGCGCCCGCGGAAGCCAGCATCCCGGGCACCATGTGCACACCCTCTACCACCATACTTACCCGCTCTTCGATTGCCCTGTCCAAAATGGCCAATACACCCACATTGACCATATCCACCTGCTCCATGAATCCAACCACGTGGGCGTCATACCCTGACCCCAGCGGTATACGCACGCCCATTCCCGCCTCATACGACGAGTGATGGATGGCCGGCAAGAGGTTCTGAGAGAAGAAGGCCCGCATCACCTCTCTTATCGAGTCAGTGGAGATGATCCTTACCACTCCCAAACGGTCCGCCACCTGAGCGGCGATAGTGCTCTTACCCACGCCCGTCGCGCCACCAATCAGAACCACAACCGGCTTATCCTTACGGGCTAACCGGTTCCACATCCGGTACCGGCGCAGATAGCGCTCTTCTTCGCCGGCCGCGAGCGCGGTCTCCACCAAGTCACGGAGGTGATCCACGTCGACCTCCCGGTCGGGCCCCCGCATGAGCCTCCGCTCAACATCCAGCGCCACCCGATACGCTCGTTCCGGTGGAAGCCCCGTAGCCGTCAACGTGGTGGCCAAGAGCCCCTTCGAGAAAGGCACCCGGTGCCCCTCGCTGACCAGCTGGACAGTGGCTCCCTCTGGCCTTGAGGCCGTGGACCGCCGCTTTGCCTCCTCCGAGGAGGTCACCGGATCACTCCCTGCTTCCGAACCGTTCTTGCGCCATGTCCGCCAACTCCTCGGCCAGTCTTTTCAGCCGTCCTGGACCTTCTGGAGCAACCTCCACCGGAAGGTTGTCAACAGCAATAACCGGCAATCCCCTCGCTTCACCCTCCTCAGCCACCACATCAATGGCAGCCGCCTTGATCTCCGTCAGTATCATCTCAACCCGAGACATACCGGCACCTGCAAGATCAGCCTTCAATGCCGCACGGTCGGCCAGATTGGGCGAGAACACCTCGACCTTGCAGTCCCACTGCTCCTCCAGATAGCCACGCAACAACCCCTCTTGTGAGGCTGGCGACGTTGAGAAAAAAGCGACCCGCCTACCCCTCACATCGCCCAAGGGCCGCGGCCGGAACACTACTGGGACGACAACCATACCCGGCTTCACCTGTCTGACCGCCTCTGTCAACACCCGCACCTTCTGCGCAGTCGCAAGCGGCTCTTCCGCCATCGTCATCACAAGCGCATCACTGATCAACAGCCGGTAAGTTCCCAGATACCCGGCTACACTCTCGACTCGCTGATGCGCCCCCACAACCAGCAGACATGCATCGCTGCCCACAGGTGGCAATGCCGCGCCACTCCCTTCGAGCACCATAAAACCGGGCCTCAACTCGTTCGCCAGGGCGACACCCTCAGCCACGTTTGAGGTAAACGGCTCGCCCGCCATGCCCCCACCGCACCGCCGGCAGCCAACCGTTACTACCCGGCTCAACAGCGCGTCCTCGAAGTGATCCGAGGCTGCGTGGCACCCTTGCCGGCTGCGGGCCAGCAAGTCCTTCACGGTTAGGTCCATACCCGCACCGTCGATGACCTCGGGACGGGCCGGTCCGCCACGCCCCATGGCTACCACTACCACCCCCGGGCGACCAGTGCACCCGGTGACGACCT
>CAZOJR010000067.1:0-4259 GCA_964580165.1 uncultured Gaiellales bacterium | reverse complement strand
CCGCGCGACGTATCCGCTGATCGCCGTCTTGCCTACTCGTTTCCCGGTACCGATGATTGATACCGAGGGACTTGCGCAAACCCGGGCGGAACTCGTGGGGTTAAAATGAAAATCCGGACCTTCGTAGCCAACGTCTCTCGCCAAGCTCTCACTGATAAGGCGGAAACGCTGCTCGTATCCTAGCACCGGTTCGTCGCTCAGGTCAACGATTACCTCCGGTTGAAACTCTTGGATGGCCCGTCGCAAGCCGCGGCAGTGATCTGTATCGAAGATCACGGGGAGACCATAGATGGCTTCGGCCTCATCAACCAGATCACCAGCCTTGATCTTCTCAGTCCCACCGAGAAAAAGCGCACCCGTGAAGTCAAACCGGTCTCCGGCCTGCCGCAGCGCGTCTACTACCACGGGAGGATAATGCTCGCCATCGATCAGAGCTACGGCTACACGTTTCATGGAACCGCGTCGAACTCCACGATAACCTCACCACCGTGAAACGGATAACACCGGGTGATCTTCACATGATCTCCTGCGATCTCCACAACGTTGTAGCAAGGCTTTGTGTCGCCGCGTAGCCGTAGAGTTGCAACGGTGCCCGCGTTGACAACGTGCATGTTCTCCAGTTTCCACGCATACGGTACATGCTTGTGCCCCGACAACACCAGGTGCACTCCGCATTCCACTAATACTTCCAGCACATCCCCGGCATCATTGACAATATTGCGTTCACGGCCGGTGCCGGGAATCGGAAGAAGGTGATGATGGAGCATGAAGATCTTGAAGTTGCCAGGATCCTCCGTGAATGCCTCTTTAATCCACGGATACCGGTGGCGTCCGATTCTCCCATAGTCGAGATCGGGCTCAGTGGAATCCACGCCCACAATGGTGACACCATTCTTGCGAACCACGGTATCGCGTGTCGCAAATAGACGCTCAAAATGAGCATACCCCACGTTACGACTGTCATGGTTCCCCGGAACCACAAGGACATCGCGACAAATCAGACGGTCGAGATACTCACGGGCTTCCCGAAACTCCTGCCTGTATCCCATATTCGTGAGATCTCCGGTAATCACCACCACATCAGGCTCGAGATCGTTCACTTCGACGAGTGCACGGTCAAGCAGATTCGGGACAAAGTACTGCGAACCGGTATGAAGGTCGGAAAGATGAGCTATCAAACACGCGCGGTCAGTCTTGGTCATGTTGATCTCCCCCGTCCGGCGACATCCACCGAAGCCCCTCCATCGCGCCGACGCAAACATCTGAGAATGCAGATCACCCGGCAGCCCCGATCTTGAGGATCGTCGACTCTCGGCAGCCTCTTTAGAGAACCCTCAGTGTCATCGGCCGGCTTTTGCAGCACTCAAGATCCTGGGTCTCCTCAATAGCCGCGAAAAAGTCCTTCTCCTTGGTAGGATGAGTGATAAATACCAATTCGGCCTCATCACCCGTTCCCTTCTGGATCATGCTCGCGATCGAGACCGACCGCCCCGCGAACACCGAGGCGATTTCGGCAAGAACACCCGCCCGGTCGACCACATTCATTTTGAAGAAGAAGGCCGACTCAACCTCCTCGGCAGGATACGAATCCAGGTGGCGGTAGCAGGAACAGCTCTGCAAGAAACCAACATCCTTGGTATTGGCTATCGACACAATATCGCTGACAACGGCCGTGGCCGTGGGAATCCCACCTGCTCCAGGCCCCATCAGCATAATCTCGCCGATGGCGCTGCCCTGGAGAAAGACGGCGTTATTCGACCCGCTGATGGCGGCCAACGGATGGTCAATCGGCAACAACGCCGGGAAGACCCTCGCGCTCACCCTGCCGTCTATAAAGCGCGCAGCTCCCACCAACTTCACCACGAATCCCAGGTCCTTTGCGTAACGCACATCAGACAGAGTGATGTCTTGAATGCCGCCAAAAGCCACGTCGGCCAGTGTAACCCTTGAGTGGAAGGCGATTGATGCAAGGATGGCCATCTTCGCAGCCGCGTCGGCTCCACCCACATCCGCGGTGGGATCGGCTTCCGCATAGCCCAGCTCCTGGGCCTTTGCCAGGATTTCCGGATAGTCCCCCTCCTCGTTGTACATGCGGGTGAGAATGTAATTGGTCGTACCGTTCACGATCCCGTAGACCGTGTGCAGCCCGGCCGCGATCATACTCTCGCGCATTACCTTGATGATGGGTATTGCTCCCGCCACAGATGCCTCGAACCGGAGATGGCGCTGCTTATCACGCGCCAGGGTGAACAGGGCTTCCCCCCGGGAGGCCAGCAGTTGCTTGTTGGCCGTCACTACGTTCTTGCCCTTACGCATTGCTGTGTCAACAAAGGTGAAAGCCGCGTCGGTTCCCCCGATAACCTCAACCACGATATCAATACCGGGATCGTCCGCTATCTCCCCGAAGCTGCTTGTAAAGAGCCCAATTGGCGCATCGGAAGGCACCTTGCAGCTATCAATCTCGAGAATTTTGGCCACCCGTAGATCGACCCCGGTTCCCTCGAGGATTTGATCGTGCTCCTTCTGGATGAGCCGGTAGACACTTGACCCGATCGTCCCAAAACCGAGTAACGCGACTCGCACCACCCTGTTTCGGCTCATACTTCCCCCTTGCTATGCACTAGATCTGGTCCCGCAATGGATGGTGTTTCGCGATTAGATCCGCGTATTCTTCGCGTTGAATGATCACACGGGCCATCCCATCATTTACCAGTATCACGGCCGGACGCGGGCTCCCGTTGTAGTTCGAGGCCATCGCGTAACAGTACGCACCGGTACCCGGCATCACCAGGATGTCTCCCGGGTCGGGGCGGGCGATAACAGCCTCACGAATAAGGATATCGCCGCTCTCACAGTGTTTGCCGGCTACAGTGACGGTGGTATCGGCAGGCAGACAGGCCTTGTTGGCCAACATCCCCTCGTACTGAGCACCGTACAGCATCGGCCGGATGTTGTCGCTCATACCCCCGTCTACACTCACATACGTGCGCACGCCGGGTATCTCTTTGATGGTGCCCACGCGATAGGCGGTGATGCCCGCTTTGCCCACTATGGACCGGCCCGGCTCGATCAACACCCGTGGCATCGGCAGTCCTGTGGCTTCCATTTCTTCCCGGACTCCCTCCACCTTGACCGTCGCGTACTCTCCAATGGATGACGGCGCGTCCTGCTGTGTATAACGGATACCTAAACCGCCGCCCACGTTGAGATAGCGGCACCTGAATCCGAAACCCGCGTATGCCTGCCCGATCAGTTTCACCAGGATCTCGATGGCTTTGCGATATCCATCGAGCTGAAAAATCTGGCTTCCGATATGAGCGTGGAGGCCCACCAGATCAAGACAGGGAGAGGCAAGCGCCTCTCGAATCGCCTCCAAAGCTACACCATCGCCCAAACCAAATCCAAACTTGGAGTCGACCTGGCCGGTCTCGATATACGAGTGAGTGTGTGCCTCAACCCCGGGCGTGATACGCAGCAGGATCTGCTGGCTACCACCCCGGCGACCCATCAACTCCTTGAGCAGCGCCAGTTCCTGGAAGCTATCGACCACCACAAAACCTACACCACCATCAAGTGCGTATTCCAGCTCTTCTCTGGTCTTATTATTCCCGTGGAAGAAAATCCGCTCAGGCGGGTAGCCGGCCGCCTTGGCCATGTGATACTCGCCCCCGGATGACACATCGATGGACAGACCTTCTTCAAGCACCAACTGGTTCACAGCCAGCGACGAGAACGCCTTGCTGGCGTATATCACCTCGAAGTCGTCGGTATGCTCACGAAAAGCGGCCATGTAGCGCCGGCACTGGTCGCGTATCGTTTTCTCCTCATAGATAACCAGAGGGGTGCCGAATTCATCCGTCAGATCGACAACATCGCATCCATCGACCTCAAGATGCCCGGCGGCATTGTGTGCAGCAGTGATGGGATAGACAAGTGTGTGGGTCAAGATAACCTCCGGAACGAGAAACAACGGTACGTTACCACACGAGGCAAGCTGGTAAAATGAGGTTCCAGCATGATCGACGAAGCACCCACCTTCTCCTACTACCGGGGCGTCAAAGAACCCGGTTTCGCCACCCGCACAGAACTCGAGGCGGCCAAACTATTCGACTACCATCGGATCGCCTGGGAATACGAGCCCCGCACCTTTGTCCTCGACCAGGACGAACGAGGCAACATTTTGGAAGCGTTCACGCCTGATTTCTATCTACCCGATTTGAATCTCTTCATCGAAGTCACCGAGATGAAGCAGTCCCTGG